>CAKQQK010000114.1:0-7575 GCA_934270935.1 uncultured Coprococcus sp.
CTGCAATGTAGTGGTGCAAATGATTCTAGTGCGCATAGTTTTCCAAATGCAGCACCAATATTTCCGATTGAACTCACAGTGCCAGTAATTGCAATTGTTGTATTATGTTCAATTGCTCCGATTAAAAATGCAGAAATAGTGATTGCTACAAAATAAAAAGCTACAAACATTAATGTTTGATCTATAACTTCTTTTGGTACGGAATAATTGCCTACCTTGATATTGCAAACAGCTTTTGGATGTAAAATTTTTAACATTTCTGTTTTCATAACTTTGAATACTAAAAGCCATCTTGCAACTTTTAATCCGCCGCCGGCAGAACTCGCGCAACTTCCGAATAACATAATTGAGAATAAAAGAAGTTTGCTTACATAATCCCATTTTGCATAATCAACACTACAAAAACCTGTTGATGATACCATTGAAGTAACTTGGAAAAATGCGTGGCTTATACTATTTGTAAAACTATAATTCATATTAAAAAATAATGAAAAGCTCAAAAGAATTGCAATCAACATTACTGCTGAAAAATAAACTTTGAATTCTTCATTTTTGAATAATAATAACGGATTAAATTTTGTCCAAACTTTATATTGCAAGTTAAAACTGGAACCGGCAAAAAACATAAAATATGAAATTATCCACAAAAGTGGAATTGACATTCCAACCATACTCTGACTGTTAGGTGATAAACCACCGCCTGATATTGAAGAAAGAGAAACGCAAATTGAACTAAAACCGCTCATACCATTTAATTTTAATAAAATAACACAACAGCGTTACGTAACGCTGTTATGTTAAACCACATTGAATATTTTGTCAACTATTTTATTTCTTATACATATCTCTATAAATCCTGTCTATAGTCTCATCACGGCTCAATTTATCATACAGATAATAATCAGAATCAGATTTAAATGATCCGTACACATTCTCCGATTCCAATATTGGAGCCATAACCGACAATCTGTCTCTGTTCTTTTTCCTCATGTCATCTGCCTGGACCTCATACCCCGTCAGCACATCATGATCCTTTAGAATTCCAAACGCCGAACTGCTAATCGGAACACCTTTTTCTGTTCCCTGTCTTAAAGTCATCTCCTCACCGTTCAACAGATAATTCAACAGCTTTGCGGCCGCTTCTGGGTGTTCAGTATTACTACTTATCGCATACATTGTTGCAGGTTTAACAAACCAGCCTAAAGATTTTGCCCCCGGCTCACATATGTATTCTCCTATTTTTACATCATATCCATTTTCCTTCAAAGGATCACAATATCCACCTGCGTCACTGACCCACGCAAGAGTGCCGCCAACCTCACCGCTGGCAAAAGAATTCCTGTTAAATGAATCTACAGACATTAAGACTTTTTTATCAAGAAGTTCCTTATAAAAATCCAACATGTCACCTATCTGTTCCATATTCAAATTCAATGTGCCATCAGATTTGACCGGAGCATTTCCGGTTGTCTGTATATAATGTGAAAGCAGCATAAAAAATAATGATTTTTTAGTCATTCCCAGAGGATATACCCCATCTTTGCTCATAACTCTGGCTGCATCAAACAAGTCATCCCATGTTCTGGGAATACTAAGTCCATATGAGTTCCAAAGAGTCTCATTGTAATAAAAGGTTTCCGTATTGAATGCGATAGGAATAGCATTTAATCTTCCATTTTTTGTTCCAAAGGCAAGCTCTTCTTTAGTGTAATTTCCGAAATCAATATAATCCGAAAGCGCATTAAGATCATAAAAACCAGATCCGTCAGAAGAATATGTATCTAACCAGCTATAATTTATGAGCATAACATCAGGAGTCTCCTGTGATTTCATATATATATGCTGTCTTTTCTCGTATCCATTCCACACTCCATATTTGCATGCAACGTTAATTTCTGGATTTTCTTTTTCAAATATATCAATAGCATCCAGCGTGTATTGGTTTCTGCTATCATCGCCCCACCAGGAATATTCTATAGTTATCGTATCCCCGACAGCCGTATCTTGTTTTTGTTCTCCACAACCACTAATTACAAAAAGCAAAAAAAGCATCATCAAAACCGATAATCCTCTTTTGTGATTCTTAATTACATGTTTCATCTGCTTCACCTCTGATTTTCCACGAACCAGCTATACTGACTTTTTCCGTTTCTCTTTGATCTATACAAAGCCTCATCGGCTTTCTTCATCATGCTTTCATAATCAGATGAATTCTCTCCATCTACGATATAAGCGCCTGCTGATAACGAAAGATTACATTCCGTATATTGTTCCGCAACCGTTCTGGTAAAATCCTCAACCAACAGTCTCAGCTCAAATTCCATTTTCTTTTTTACATTTTCCAAAGTCCATCCATTAAATTTCCTGTATACCGCAAACTCATCGCCACCTACGCGTCCGATCACGGAGTCTGCTCCAAGCATTTTGGTGAAAAGTTCAGCAGTTTTAGACAGAACCACATCCCCTTCTCCATGACCCATGGTATCATTTACCTTTTTAAAATTATCCATATCTATCATTATAAACACATGGGTGACAGTTTCAGACTTTTCCTCAAGACAGGATCCAACAACGTCTCCAAACGAAGCTTTATTCATAAGTCCTGTAAGCTGGTCATATTCAGCCTTTTGCTTTAATTCCTCAATAGCTCCGGAAACAGGTGTATATATTCTTTTCAGTACAATGATTCCTGTCACAACAACCAATAAAGCCAATACTAGAGTTGCTACAAGTGAATACAATATCAAACTCCCAACTTCTTTGAATATCTCAGATTCACCTATGTACGACACTACTCTCCAGCCATTTGAACACTGTGCTACGGATATAACATATCCATCCGAATTTGTCTGATATTCAAAGTCGTCATTTTTCTTTGAAAGATTTACTTCAATTTTTTCTCCAACGCATTTTGCACTATTTGAATACATAACTTCCTCGGAATCATTTATAAGACATACCCTCATATCCTTGAGTTCATGGCTTAAATTCACCACCGAACTCAGTTCCCTGCTATAAAAAGAAGTTACGATCACAGCATTTTCATTAAGTTTCTTGACGTAAAAAAGCCTGTCTGGGCTGTTTAAATAATCAAAAAACCAACCGGACATTGTCTTCTCGTCATTTATATGTTCAGTAAAATATGTATATATTCCTCCATCTGGAAAAGCCTGAAGTGTTGTGTTGGAAATCCATCCCACGCTCTTATCATTGGAATATACAACACCAAAATCTGTAAAATTGTCAAACACACCAAGGTCACTTATCCTATTCTGAATCGCCGCTTCCTGCTGTATTCTGGTAAATTCATCCAGACTATCATCTGTGGCATCATACTCACACAGCTGATCATCGGAGAAAAAAAGAGCCACCGTATCTTCTATACCGACAAGATAATTGTCAACGTTATATTCAAGCTGTTGGTTGTTAGATGATATCAGATTCACTATCTTGCTTTTCATATTATCAACTGCCTGTTTCGTTATGATAAAAGATATCATACCTGCCGTTACAACGACAGCAGCCAGGAAGATGATAGCGAATCTTCTCCTGGCTCTGCTTATCTCATATTCAGTTCTGTTCCTGCTGCTCACTGACATAGCTTTCTTCCCCCGTGTTATATACATAGGTATTATATAACAACTATTATTGGTGAATTGTCAATCTTTTTTCTCAACTTCCCGGCTCTGCTTTATTTCTTTCAATATCCTGTCCGTCAGAGAATTGATGGTCTGCATCTCTTCGGTGTAGCTGTCATCTATAAGGCTCACCACATATGACATGGACGGTGACTCGCTCATCTCCATCATCAGGAATATCCAGCCGTTTCTGTTGAGTATTTCGGTCAGCTCATCCTTGAAATACTCACACATATTCTCAAGTGTGGGATTTATCATGTCAAATGGTGCAATCTCATTCAAAGTCTTGTCCTGATATCTGCTCAGGAATTCTTCAACTCTGTGCTCCAGATGATGGAACTTTACAGTCTCATCTCTTCCCTTGACAACATTTATGACGATCTCCCAGGTGTGAGGATGTACCTCCCCAAGTACTCCATTTTTATATATTCCATGTCTGGCATTGAGGTAGAATTTGAATTTATATTGCCTGAATCTCATCTGTTCGTCTCCTCCCCATAAAATACTTTTCTAGGATCATCGCCGTCTGTGACAGCTCTGAGTTCTGTTCTAATCTCGGCCCCCGCTTCATTTGCCGAGGTCCTTTTCCAGCTTTCAAGCATCTTATCCCGTATCTGTTCTGCCGTTGATATATCTGTCATATACATAAGCACGACAAAATTGCCCTTTGACATTTCTGCGGTCACATGATTAGATCCCATACAGCCCTTTATGAAATCCATTATCCTGAATATCTCATCTCTTGAAAAATAACGATCTCCCATCTGAACACTTATGAACAAGAAAGTGATCGGATAAAGCTCTGGATCTGTCGATTTTGAGAGCAGAGAGTCCACAACCTCCATATCGTAATATCTGCCTGATCTTTTATCTGCAGGCTCAATATCCTTCTGCCTTAACTCTTCCTCATAGCTTTCTGTAAGTCTCTCATATTCATCAAATTTCTCATTTCTCGCCGCAAGTTCATCTTCTAATCTTTGAACCTTTCTGCCCATATGTCCTATCCTGCCGGCATATTCTATCACCATGCCGCCAAGGACAAGAAAGGCTGCTATCACAGCTATTACGATATAGAATTCAAAATCATTAACTCCGTATTCCGAGAGCACATACGATCTGTCGGCGAACATCCCGATAACGTAATCAGATCCGGCAACAGCAGCCACACTGACTATCCCTTTCTGCTCGCTCATATATTCGTCCAAACCTGATGCAGTCATGTTAGACAGTTCCACCGTGGTTGCCGCATCCTTGATAAACATGATATCATCCCCTTCTATAAGGAACGCCCATTCCGAACCGGATACATCAACTACTTCATTGATGACTGACTCCATATCTTTCTCACTCAAACCTTCCAGTCTCTCAGCCAGAATAGATACCATCTGCAACTGGTCATCCTTATACACTGAAAGGATGTTGTCTCTATTGGTCTTCATGTGATAACCATAGTATATGGTTTCCAGAGCTATCATGAACAAAACAACAGCAAAAGCTGCCACAACTCGTCCTCTATATGTCTTATTCTTTTCAGCTTTCCTGCTCATGACATTTTCTCCTTCCTGTCACCTTGTACACCAATCTTCCAAGCCAGCTGAAGTCATGCTTTATGATACTCCACGCCGTCTGTTTCTCTTCACTGAAGTTCTGCATCTTCCAGCTTCCCCTGGACTTCATGGAGTTGATTATTCCTGCAAATCTGAACCAGAACACGACAAAGTTGTACAGAGGAAGCAGGAATACAAGATACCATTTTCTCATGTAATATCTTCTGAGCTGTTTAAACGGACTCAGGAAAAGACTTATACATATATACAGCAATGTTGTGGTAAACACATACAAAAGATACATGATTATAACCGAATCTATGATAAGCGTGAACGGATAATCCTGGAATATACCAAGGCATATCAGTGCAAAGTACCATATCATACGCGGGAATGCAAATGTGTGATCGAACATAACCAGTCTCACAATGAAGTCAGAGAAAAATCCACGCACAACGTTCATCCTGTTCTTCATGAACATATGGACAACCTCTATCTCGCCCCTCTGCCATCTCTGTCTCTGTATATATAGTCTGTTCATATCTTCTATCGGATCAACATAGAATATAGCTTCACTGCACAGAGCTACCTTATCTCCGAGCACATCCCTTATCTGAAACGTTACATGGGTGTCCTCGCACACAGTATCCGTATTGTACATATTGGTTTTCATGATGGTTGATCGTCTGAATGCTGAGAAAGCACCTGACAGAGTAAATATATTATTGAACTCAGACTGGAAATTCCTGCCAGCAAGGAACGCCTGACAGTATTCAAAGAATTCCAGCTTTCTAAGCAGTCTTAGTCCAAATCTGTCAGTATCATCGACCATTTCTGGGTTGGTCATGATCGTTCCGGTCATGCAGTCGATGTCAGGATTTCTCTCGAATTTGGTCACCATATTCCTGATGGCATCCCTCTGGAGCACACCATCGCTGTCTATGTGTATGATATATTTACCGTAGCTGTTGAAAAGTCCAAGATTGAGAGCCTTTGATTTTCCCTGTCTTGAATTTACCCAGTTCATTGTAAGATCAGGAAATTCCTCCTGACATTTGCAGAATACGTCAAAACTCTTGTCCGTGCTCATATTATTTACAACAAGTATATATATCTTGCTGTTAGGATAGCTTGACGCATCTATGGAGCTTATACATCTATGAAGGCTGTGTTCCTGATTGTATACAGGTATGATAAGTGTTATCTCCGGTGAGAAGTTGATTGCCTTTTCCTTCCTTGACACCAATTTCTTCTTTATAAGTATGAAGAAATTGCCTATAGTCGGTATGATCTCCATGACGATCGGTATGATGACCCAGGCTGCCCAGAAAAGTATGGAGCTATGAAATATCTGCGTTATCAGTGTCATATCTGAAACCTCCTACCTTCTGTCTGATGATCTGAGCCTTTGTGAATACAAAGAAGTACAAAAGCACAGTACATGCATAGAATACAAGACGCCCTATTATACTGTGGGCGACAAAATACGCCCCTCCACCGAACGCATGGACAATTAAGCATATGGTGAATATCCTGAGTACATTTGCCGCAAATATGAGGGCTGGTCCAACTATGCTGAGTACCACCTTCTCATATGTGTGGTACATAGGAAAGAACCACAGAAGTGACAGGTATGCCAGCATCTCCACTATTCCTGAGCACTCATAATCTATATACATTGACAGGTTGGCATCACCGGTCGATATGAACACTATGTTCTTGTTGAAATATCCCTCATATATGCCCGTCATATCGCCAAACATGCCGGCAGCTGCGGACACACTCTTCTGAAGAGGTGCAAGAACGATAGGCTCCACCTTGATGAGCATGAACACAAAAATTCCTATGCTTCCTGTTATAAAATACCAGAAATCCAGCTTTCCACGTTTCAGCACGGTCAATATATATATCCAAAGCACCAGCAGTATAACAAAAACTATATTCATCATCGGCGTGCACCTCCTCTCATTTATATTCACACCCTGCTATAGCATTCAGCAGTTTATATTTTCTTTTTTCTATATACTATTACTCCGCCTATAGCCATCAGCAGGGCTATAGCAGCACCAGCCCAAGGGCCTGTAGGTGTTCCGGTTATTGTAACACCCTCCGCTCCTATATTAGGGTTGGACACAGTGATGGTTGCGCCCTGATCCAGCTTTATGCCAAGATAATCTGCGAGTTTGTCAAGTGATATGGAAAACTCTATCTCATCACCCTTGCCCGTCTCTGTATGTGCCGCATCATACACTGTGAATGCCACATTGCCATCCACATCATTGTAGTAACCTGCAAACACTCCGAAATTTCTGTATATTCCTGCTCCAAAGCCGTTAGTCTGACCACCCCAGTTTATTGTTCCGTCGGAATTCACAGGGAGTACATTAAGC
>CAKQQK010000115.1:0-7527 GCA_934270935.1 uncultured Coprococcus sp.
AACTTTGCCATCAGCCCTTCATATACAATAATCTGTCTCATACCGTTCCACACATGGTCATTGTATCCGGACACCTTCCGGCCATAATCCTTGATCACTGCCACATCCTTGGTGGTCAGGATCTTTGAAGCGATCACATTATCTCCGAAACATACAGCCTTTTTGTACATCATATACTGTTCCATTGATGAAAACTCCACACCGTCCACAATAAAATCAGAATGATACCAATTACTCATATAGCCCCACTCTTCATCTGGTGCGTGAAAACATATAATATTCATAATCATCCCCCCATTTATAGTAAAATAATTGTCTCGGTTATGTATAACCGTCTTGATTTGCGCATCTACATCAATTATATAAATAACCAGTGCGTAAATGCAATAGTATCTACGTCAGTCAATCTTATAGTACAGTTCAGTCATAGGAACACCACCACCGCCGCCAGATACAAAGCATATACATACGCCATCCCTGAGTTTGTCCTGTGTTTCACTGTCTATCGCATCTAAGAAAGATGGACCGTCTTTTGAATCGGCATTTGATATGATAGACGGATAAACTCCTGCAGGATAAATGACGAAATACTCATAATGGTATCTGCTATATGCCTCATACTCCGGATCTCCCGGCTTTGTCTCTATGGTATCTATATCACATTTAAAACCACCTGTCTCATCTCGGCTTACAGCCTCCGGCTCAACCTCATGATGGCCATATTTTTCAATATATACTAATACACTGTCACCAGTTATCACCCCATGATTATCTAGTATTATGTCTGAAAGATACGGTGCCTCCGAATATTCATTCAGACTACTCTCGTATTCCCGCTGTCCAAGCGGAGAATATGTTCCTGCAAAATACGAATAATCGCCTCTTTTCAGCATCTCATACATCTCTTCTTCTGTAACTCCAGATTCAGCCGCCGCATCAGCTCCCGCTATACGGAAACTTGACAATATCGCCAGAAGTTCTTTTTCGTCATTATCAGAAATCTCCGTCCCTTTCGGTATAAATCCTGAAAATTCAAGATGTATCGTATCCGGCTCTCTGCAAAGGCATGCCTCATATGATGATACTTCCTCACGCGCTCCCGTCATTGATTTATCGACTACTGCATATCCATAACTACCGCCATCCATATCAATTCTTGCAACTATCAGATTGTCAAATTCAAGTGTAGCATCTACTGTCTCTCCATTCATCTCAACATCGCCACACTTATATTTCATGTCATACGCCTTACTCACATCAATTTTATTTGCCTCCATTCCGGCATATGTCATATGAGTCAGCATATAGCGATAATCCACGCTGATACCTGAACTGTTTTCTATCCTTATCATCTCCGCATCCTGATTGGAGCTTAGATCTGTCAATGTCCACCCATCCGGATAGTCAAATGCAAACTGTGGCACTCCGTGCTGGCTGCCATATTTTGTCGTATATGTATTTGTAAGTTTCACGGAATCTACAGAATCTACATCGTCACTTTCACCAGAACTTATAACCTCCGTCGTCTGCTCTTCTGTTGTTTTATCATCAGAGGTTTCCGATGTCTGAGTAGTTTCTTCTTCGCTGTCCACTTCTGCACTGTCTGCATTATATGTACACTCATCCACTCGTTTCACTGATTCATCTGCATAACATTCAAAATGGAATTCCTTCTTGAACAGGGCATTGTCAAAATTTAATATTTCCCATTCTACACTTAATCCGGCTTTCGCCAATAGGCTTTCCATACCATGATATTTATTATCATCATTTCCAACTGTGAGTTTCATCAGCGGCATTGCAAAATTAACATTTATGCACGTCATACCTGTTGGCCTGCTTGTTGCCTCAGCCTCTACTCCTGCCCCAATATCCAGATCCGCATCAAGGATTGGACAAAGGCCAAGCGGAATGATCATAAAAGTTGTACGAAGCATAGGCGTTACACTACAATCAACATTCAAGTCACCCAACTCTGGAGAATCTCCTCTTGATACCTTCCTAAAACCTTTTCCCTTCTCGTAAGCAAAACCAACACCAGTCGGGATTTCAGCTGAAAGAGAGAACTCTCCATCCACAGAAATAACTATCGAAATCTCAACATTTACAGTTACTGCACCTATCTGCTCAGGAATTGTCAGCAAATGTATTTTTTTCTCACCTATCGTTCCCGCCAGACCAAATGAGCTATTGATCGTGACATCAAATCCCAATTCAGCATACTTCAAACCTTTACGCAAACCAAAATCGGCCTGCATACCAAGCATCATATCCTCAACACTAATTTTTACATCGAAATTTTTTGCATCTTCAATATGTGTTTCTTTTATCGGAAGTTTATACTTCTTGTTTTGGCTTTTATCGGTGATGTATATTTCAAGATTGTCCTCATCATTGCCTACCAGTTCAAGCTCAAAGCCCTCATCCGTAACCTGTCCCTCAAACACCTTCGCCAGTACAGGTGTAGCTTCAGCTATACCTCCGCCTGCATTTGCCTCTATCAGGTTATCCTCACCGTAGTAATCCACTATATCCTGAAATCCCAGCTTCTGAATATGTGATTCAAGCATTGAATCAACCACATCTTCGAGCTCAGGAACCTCAAGGTTAAATGCTCCGCCATCTGCCGTATCACCTATTTTTCTGGCAATCTTTGCCCCATTTGTGTCAAATACAACAACATCGCCGCTTTTAAGGCTCCGATTGCTACTGTCTGATATCTGCAATGTTTCATTTTCTGAGCTATACTCCTCTACATCTGAATCTGACAACTGTATCACATCATCCCTGTATGTGATCTTCTCGAGATCTTCCGGCCAGAATTCTCCATAATACAGACTGTCAAGTTTATCAATCACTGTCTGCGCCTCGTCCGGTGTATATCTCCTGTCAAGATCACCATCACCCATGAGTCCATTATCCAGTGCAAGCTTCAGATAATCATTGTCAGTGAGATCACTATCATCGTCCAGATATATCTGCAATTTGCTCTCCCCCACACTTTTCATCGCTGTGAGCGCAATCTGTCTGCCACTTGCAGCGTTCTCACCATCAAACTTTCCATCAGCTTCTATATAATTCCACTCAACCGCCGACTGTACATAAGCAAAATACTCATTGTCAGTATCCACATCCTCAAAGTATGGAGTCTTCTCACTGTACTCTGTGGCTCCCATGTTTTCACACAGCTTTTTCATCCAGTCATACCTGGATATATACTTTCCATTATCCGTAGACTTCTTACCTACAAAAACCGTGTACAATATGACAACCGCAGCCGCCGTGATCACAACTATGCATAAACTTAATACTGCAAGTAAAATCTTTGTTTTGTTTTTCATATAATTCCCCTTTTTCATTCGTGTAAAATTTTCCCTTTTCATACATCTTTAGATAAACGCGCCGTTTATGCAATACGTAAAGCAATACATATAGCACTGCTTATTTCTTTAGTGAAATGCAATAACATATAAAGTACGGGAGGTATGATATATGACATTTCAACTTAAGACCGATAAAAAAGAAACGGAAAATAAAACTATCCGTTTTCCTGTACCACTGATAGATAAGATAGAAGAGGCCATAGTAAATCAAGATGTATCATTTTCCAGCTTCGTCATTCAAGCCTGTTATTACGCACTTGAAAACATGGAAAATGCTAGCGATCCACATTCATCTGATGACTAAACCTCCCAAGCACCATCTATCATATCTGGTCATTATGCATGTCATAATGGCCAGATATCAAACTCATTCTTTCTCCATATCCCCTTTCTCATTTTTATTATTCTTCATAAAATATGCATCCATAATTATATTAAAGCGCATAATTAATTGCAATATATATTGTATTGCACTGTGCAATGCTATATTTCCTGAAATACTAATTTCCACCCACCCAAACAAAAAAGATCCATCCACAATACCCCTCTTTCGGTACTATGGATGGATCTCCTATAAAACATATTCTATTATCTAATCCCTGCTAAACCTACACAGCCTTGGCAACAGCAACATTTTCTGTCACTGCTTTCTTCTTTCTGGGAAGGCAGAGCTGGAGCACGACCGCTATGGTTGCGCCAACTGCTGTGCCTGATGACATGAAGTAGTTCAGGAACTGTGGCATAGCATTCATCACATCTGATGGAATGACTATAGTTGCAATTGCTGCCACAACTGAGATTCCGACTATCAGAGATGATCTCTCGTCAAGCGGCTCACTCTGTATGATCTTGATTCCATTTGATATGAGCAGGATACATACAACTGCAAATACTCCATTTACAACAGGAGTTGGTATACATGAGATGACTGTCATAAGCTTTGGACATACGCCGAGCACCATGAGGATCATACCGCCTGCAATGATAGCCATACGGCTTCCAACCTTTGTGATGGCAAGCACGCCGGCATTTGAAGAATAACCTGTCATCGGAGTTCCACCGAACAGTGAACCGATAAGACATCCAACGCCCTCACCTATGGTTGCACGGTCAATTCTCTTATCGCTGAGATCTTCGCCTGTGATGGCACTGATAGTAACCCATGTTCCAGTTGTGTCAAGAAGTACGATGAGGTAAATAAACATCATGAGTATACATGACTTGAGTTCAAATTTTGGAAGTCCAAAGTGGAAGAACTCTGGCAGCTTGAACCATGCCGCATCATGTACTGAACTGAAATCTGCAGCTCCCATCGCTGCTGCAACTACTGTTCCGGCAACCAGCGCAAGTATGACTGATACCATGTGAAGTATCCTGTTATGCTTGAGCTTGTACTGAAGTATCATGCATACGATGAGCACGCCCGCTGCAGTAAGACCTGATACCACATTTGCACTTAAGTTTCCATCTGAGCTTGCAATTCCCTTGGCTGCTGTCGGTGTCAGGGATATTCCAACTATGAGTATGATGATTCCGCCGATAAATGGAGGTATTGCCTTTCTCACAAATTTCGAGAAGCCCTTAAATATACCCAGCAATATGATCATGATCGCACCGGGTATCAAGCTTCCTATCATGGCGCTGACGCCCATGGTCGCGCCTATCGTACACAGCGCTCCAAGCGGTACATACGATGGTCCCTGTATGATCGGATACTTCATGAAGAATCCCGCCTGTAGTATAGTTGCGATTCCACAGGCAAAGAAACTCATCTGAAGGAAAAATGAGAGTTCCCCTCCTGCAAGTCCGATCGCCGCTCCAAGTATCAGGGGCATGATGTACAGATCCATTGACAACACATGCTGCATTCCAAGAAATGCCGCTTTGCCACAGCTTATCTTATCATTTACGCCAACTATGAGCTGGCTGTCATTTTCTATTATCTTCTTATCTTCCATATAAATGCGCCTCCTTATCTTATATTTGTTTCATTACAGATTTTTCAAATATATTTATTATGGTCTGATGGTTCTCTTTGTTTATCCTCATCCATCTTATTTATCTGCAATCTGCTTTTTCAGAACCACAAGCTCGCTGTTTATCTCATCGATCAGGCTTCTCTCATCTATTCCACATGTGAACTTTCCGCCCTGATATACAACCTTTCCATTTACTATCGTTGTGTCAATATTCTCCTCGGATGACGCATATACGACCGTCGCCTTTGCATCATGCATAGGTGCCGACTTCAGATGGTTCGGGTCAAATATTATGAGATCTGCGATCTTGCCGGCCGCCAGAGTTCCCAATTTGTCAGCCATGCCTATAGCCTTTGCACCGCCTGCTGTTGCCATGTGTATGATATCGTCTGCGCTGATGACCGCTGCATCTCTGTGTATTCCCTTCTGTATGAGGGCTGCCAGTTTCATGCTCTCAAGCATATCTGTACTGTTGTTGGATGCCGCACCATCTGTTCCTATAGATACATTTACCCCTGCTGCAAGGCTCTCAGGAATAGGTGGTATTCCTGAACCAAGGTAAAGGTTTGGTGCCGGATTGTGGCTTATCGAAACTCCATATTTTGCAAATCTCTCTATATCATGAGGTGTGAGGTTTACACAGTGCACTGCAAGGAATTTGTCTGTCAGGAATCCTATCTCCTCAAGCATATCAACTATATCCTTGCCGTAATACCTGCCGCACATCTCATTGTCAACCTCAGTCTCCTTGATGTGCATTGAGTATCTCACGTTCTCACTGAGACAATACTCAAGCATCTCCTGATAGCCCTCCTTCGTGGTCGACCATGTGACGTCCGGGCCTGTCCAGATCGAAAGCATATCATTTTCTTTATAGGCTTTCTTCAGTGCATCCACTTCCTTCATGGCTTTGCCAGCAGGCTCAAGGAAGCACTTTGGCATTCCGTATTCCTCACCGGTATCCTGGAATGTTCTGATAAATACGCTTCGTATACCAGTTGAAACCATTCCGTCTATACATGAATGTGCAAGTTCAGGATCCTGATTGGTGTAGAAGAACTCACTCATGGTTGTACATCCACTCTTTATCGCCTCCATGCAGGCAAGCTGCGCAGCCAGCTCATGCTGATGCGGTGTCATATACTGTCCATATGGAAGTGCTGAAAGATTCAACCACTCGATCAGTCTGTGATCTGCTCCAAGGCCCTTCAAAAACGACTGGAATATATGGATATGCGTATCTATGAATCCCGGAAATACCACCTTGCCTTCCGCATCGATCACCTGTCCGGCACTCTCGCATTCCTGAAGCTCCTCCGATGTCAGCTCGCTTATTTCCTTCATCAGAGTTATCTTCTCGCCCTCTATTCCGATTACACCTTTCGCATATACTTTTCTGTCTTCATCCATTGTGTGAATCTGTGCATTTTTGATTATAAGATCGTAACTCTTCATAGCTCATTCCTCCTGACTTTGAATATCCACTAAAAAAGGAGCCTTTCCCCGGCAGTGTGCTTCTTATGCTGCTTGCACATTATGCCTTTGAAAAGACCCCTTTGTCCTGTTCTAAATCTTCTTGTATTACATTTTCATTTTCCGCGGTATAAACAAAAAAGGAACCAAATAGCTATCTGTTTTGGTGTTAAGGAAAACAGATAAAACTTTTGGTTCCTGATGGCTCGTATATTAGCACTGCCATGCCAAATGGTCAATACTCATACACCGCATTGTTCTTTTTTTATTTTTTTAACGGGTTTTGCCTTATTATATTACGAGGTGCCTTGTCTAACTTAATATAATTAAGCAACCATATTCCCATCTGTCTCTAATCCCCAACAGATTTTTCTGATTCCATAAGTCTTATTTCATAGTTTTTAATTATTGCCCCTATTTTGCCCCTACGGCATATTTTAAGGTAAAGAAAAGAGCCTGAAACCCTTGATTTTTCTTAGGTTTCAGGCTTTTAATTTAATGCCGGCGACCGGAATCGAACCGGTACGGGAGATTAGTCCCGCAGGATTTTAAGTCCTGTGCGTCTGCCAGTTCCGCCACGCCGGCATTCTGCACCTTATTAAAAGGTTTAGAAAATGGGACCTATAGGGCTCGAACCTATGACCCTCTGCTTGTAAGGCAGATGCTCTCCCAGCTGAGCTAAGATCCCATTT
>CAKQQK010000116.1:0-7412 GCA_934270935.1 uncultured Coprococcus sp.
ATATTGGAAAATTGTTGGAGTTAGCATAGTTCATGGCATTTTGAGGTATTGAGATGGAGAAAATGTTCTTGATCACAAGACCGCTGGCTCCCCTGCTCACAAGGTTTTTTACTGCGTCGAATATGAGGTATTCATTGTTTACTGCATATAAAAATGTGGTGAGGACAAATTGTCCCGGATGAAAGTTGATATCTATATATCTTTTGGTGACACGTGGGTCATATTCGTAATCCAGTATTCCGGGTTTTGAAATCATTCTGGACAGTCCGTCGGCTCCGGCGATCAGTTTGAGCCCGGCAAATGATGGAATATTTATAAGTTTTGAAACTGTTAAATGCATGCGTGTATACCTCCTGATAATCAATCTCTTCATTATACCATGCAGTTGAGGCTATTACTATTTTATATATTTAGAAAACTACTTAAGAAAGGAAAGTGGTGAGTGTGATGAATTACTATTTTCAAAGTACAGTGAGGTCAGCAAGACCTTCAATAATCAGGGAATTTGCAAATCGGACTGCGCAGATAGAGGATGCGATCAATCTTACTCTCGGTGAACCGGATTTCAATACGCCGGAGAGAATCAAGCAGGCGGGTATAAAGGCGATACAAGATAACCACACAAGATATACAAACAATGATGGACTCAGAGAACTGAGGGTGGCTGCCTGCGATTATTTCAAAAGGCATTACGGACTTACCTATGACCCAGACTGGGAGATGATGGTGACGCATGGTTCTACGGAGGGACTTGATGTTGCATTCAGAACACTTTTGTCCAGCGGAGATGACGTCATAATACCGGCCCCGGTATACCCGGGATATGCCCCACTTATAAGGTTCTGCGGTGCATCTCCACTGTTTGTTGACACGAGCAGCAATCATTTTATTCTTACTCCGGATATGCTTGATAAGATTTATACACCATATACAAAGTGTATAGTCATACCGTATCCGTGCAACCCTACAGGGGCGGTTCCGACAAGAGAGGAACTTATGGCTATAGTGGAATGGCTGCTTGAGCATCCTGATGTATTTGTCGTATCTGATGAGATATATGCCGGACTGTCGTATGGTAAGGAACATATATCTATAGCGTCACTGAACAGGGATATCTGGGAGAGAACAGTTGTGTTAAATGGCCTCTCTAAGTCACATGCCATGACAGGATGGCGTATAGGATTCCTTGCTGCTCCGATAAAGATCAGTGATGAATTATATAAAGTACATCAGGCTATTGTCACCTGTGCAGCATCGATCAGCCAGTATGCGGCCATCGAGGCTGTAAAAGATGACAAAGATACAGAAATTATGAAAAAGGCCTACAGTGACCGATGCGATTATTTTTCAAACGAGCTGAGAAACATGGGATTTGAGCTTGACAAGCCGGACGGTGCATTCTATGTATTCCCATCCATAAAAAAATATGGAATGTCTTCCACGGAATTTTCCAATATGCTTCTTGACAGATGTCATATAGGAACTGTACCCGGAAATGCATTTTCGTCATTTGGCGGGGGGTATATCCGTATGTCCATAGCGTCATCCATGGATGATCTTGAAAGGTGCGTTCAGAGAATGAAGCCGGTTATGGAAGAGCTGAACAGCCACGTGAAGGAGAGGTGAGCTGATGAAAGTATTGATAAGTGATTACAGCAATGTCCTTCTGAAAAATGCATCTTATGAAAAGGAGATCATCGAGGCGGCACATCCTGACTGGCAGGTAGAGCTGTATGAGTATAAAAATGACAGTGAACTGACCGAGAGGCTGCAGGGCTGTGATGCACTCCTTACTGCATTTCTTGATATAGGCGTTAGTATACTGAAAGCCTGTCCGGCTCTGAAATGTATTTCCGTAAATGCGACAGGATACAATTCCATAGATGTAGGTGCGGCATCAAATGCCGGAGTAGCTGTGGCTGCCATCGATGAATATTGTACTGACGAGGTAGCGGAACACACGATCACGCTGATGATGGCTCTGGCCCGGGGCATAAAGCACTACATAAAAGACGTGGATGAAAACAAAAACTGGAGTTACTATTCCGGACCGGTCCTCAGAAGAATAAAGGGCTTAAGGCTGGGGATATTTGGATTTGGACGCATCGGACGTAAGGTGGCGGTGATTGCGAAAGCTCTGGGCATGGAAGTGCTGGCATATGACAAATACATCAATGTATCTGATCTTGATAAAGATGTTAAGGCGGCCGATCCAGAGACTATATATGAAAGCTGTGATGTCATAACAAACCATATGGCGCAGACCGAGGAGAACAGATATTTCTTTGACTGGAGCGCATTTGGCCAGATGAAAAAGAAACCGTTCTTTATAAATGCAGGGCGGGGAAAAGCGGTCTGTGAAGCAGATCTTGTGAGAGCGTTAGATGAAGGAATTATAAGCGGAGCGGGCCTTGATGTACTTGAGAGTGATGAGCCTGATCTGACCTCGTCACAGCTTACAGGCAGAGAGAATGTGATCATAACACCGCATGCAGCCTTCTATTCCAAAGAGTCAATAGATGATCTGCGCAGGATCTCAAGTGAAAATATAATCAACTTCCTTGACGGAAAATATGACAAGGTTAATAAATTCATCAACAGAGATGAGCTGAAAGGGGGAAGAGAAAAGTGATAAATGAAAGCATGATAAACCTCACTAAAAAAATGGTTCAGATACCAAGCGTAAACACAACCCAGGGAGAACGGGAGATTGGCTTGTTTCTGGAGCAGTATATCAGGGATATTCCGTATTTCAAAAAGCACCCTGATCAGGTGATAGCCCAGAATCTCAAAAACGATGACTTAGACAGGCGCAGTGTGTTTGCTCTTCTTATAGGCGAGAAAGATGATAACGCAGACACGATCATCCTTCATGGACATACTGATACCGTTGGCGTGGAGGATTTTGGTGATCTTGCAGAGTATGCGTTCAGCCCTGATCTCTTAAGGGAGAAGATGAAGCTTGCAAGGCTTCCTAAGGAAGTATTAGAGGATCTTCAGTCAAACGATTATATATTCGGGCGTGGTGCCTGCGACATGAAGAGCGGGGATGCCGTGTTTATAGAGATGCTTAGAGAGCTGTCAGAGCATCCGGAGAAGCTTTCTGGAAATATCCTGCTCTCGCTAAATCCTGTGGAGGAGAATCTTCACACAGGGATCATAGAGGGAATAGATACCTTGAAGTCACTGAAGGAGAAGTACGGACTTAACTATATCCTTGCGATAAACAACGACTATATATGTCCTCTGTATCCGGGGGATTCGACATACACGATTTATACCGGTGTGGTTGGAAAGCTCCTGCAGTGTTTTTATATCCATGGAAAGGAGACTCATGTCGGACAGTGTTTTGAAGGATTTGATGCGTCCATGCTCGCGGCTATGCTGGTGGAAAAGATCAATCTCAACACGGATTTCAGCGACGAATATATGGGCGAGTGCGCGCTGCCGCCGACGGTTCTGAAGATGAAAGATCTAAAGCCGTGGTACAACGTTCAGACTGCTGTGGAGGCGATGGCGTACTTCAATTATTTTGTCCACAATGCCTCCATGACAGAGATCACGGAGAAGCTGCTTGATGCGGGAAAGAGTGTTGTGGATGAGTTTATGGATAAACTCAATGATAACTTTAAAAAGTTCTGTGATATGTCCGGTCAGGAGTATACGGAGATCGATTATGATGCCCGGGTGTATTCGTACAGTGAGCTGTTGGAGCTTGCCCGCAGCTGTGATGAGTTCTCGGAGTCAGAGATAGACAGAATAGTGAAAAAAGAGACTGAAGCCGGAGTTGATAAGAGGGAGGTCCCGATAGAGGTTATAAGGTATCTGCTCCATGTCACAGGAATAAAGCAGCCTGTTGTTGTCATGTATTTTGCGGCGCCATATTGTCCACACAATACGCTGCAGGGCGAGAATGAACATATCATAGACGAGGTAAGAAAGATATCCGAGGGCATTGAAGAGAGATATGGAATAAGCTACAGGATGATGAAGTTTTTCCCGAGCTTATCGGACAGCAGCTATCTGAAGATAGACGACGATGAAGAATCTGTGGATATGCTGGTGAAGAATTTCCCTGGTTTTGGCGAGCTTTACCCTCTCCCACTTTCGGACATAAGAGATCTGGATATACCGGCAATAAACTATGGATGTTATGGAAAGGATGCACACAAGTGGACGGAGCGTGTCAATATCCCATATACATTTGAGATACTTCCCGAGCTTATAAAGAGGACTATAGAGTTCTATCTGGCGTGACCAGAACAGCAGGATTTTGATAAATTTTTTGAGAAAATTACAGAGGTGATAAAACGTTATGAAGAAGATAGTTTTAGGAAAAGATGCGCTGATAACAGGTAAGGATGCCATGACATATCTGTCATCTGTCACATATAAGAAGGCGTTCCTTGTGACAGGCGGAAGTTCCATGATCAGAAATGGTGTCATAGATAGGTGTAAAGAACTTTTGTCCATGGCAGGCTGTGATACATATGTATATTCCGGGATAAATAAGAATCCTTCCATACAGGAAGTGGAAGCCGGCGTGGCTGCGATGAATGAATACGGACCTGATCTTGTGCTTGCAGTAGGTGGCGGTTCTGCTATGGATGCCGCAAAGGCTATGCTTTTGTTCTATGAGTTTCCGGATATCAATTTTGACAATGTACTTGCACTGAACAAGGATGGAAAGATACCGGCAGAGAGGAAGACAGGTCTCATATGTATAGGTTCGACGTCCGGAACAGGTTCGGAAGTTACCAGAGGAACTGTCATAACAGACACTGACAAGAAACTTAAAGTGCCGATCATGACGGATTGTCTGCGCCCGGACATAGCGATCCTGGATCCGGCAGTTGTCATGACCATGCCTGCAAATGTTGTGGCAGAGACGGGAATGGATGCCTTAACCCATGCGATAGAGGCTTATACAAATCACAACCTTGACGACGTTGATGCGGCCCTTTGTGTAGGAGCGATAGAGGGAATCATGAAATGGCTTCCGGTATCGTATGAAAGCGGAAGTGAGGCCAGCCGTGAGAAAGTACACAATTATCAGGCTATGGCGGGAATCGCATTTGCAAATGTGGGACTTGGCATGGTGCACGGCATTGCACATTCATTTGGCGCGGTGTTTGACATGGCGCATGGACTTACAAATGCTATCATCCTTCCGTATGTATTGAAGTACAACAGCAGGGACAATGTGGTTGCAGAAAAACTAAAGAAGCTTTCTTATATATGTCATACGGATGACATCGTGGAAGCGATCGACTGTATGAGAGAGCGGCTGAATATCCCGAAATCATTCAGGGATGCAGGAATCACAGAGGATGAATATAGGAGAGAGTTTGAGCTGCTTCTGGATCACTCCATGCTCGGCGCGACAAATGTCAATCCGGTAAAGATGGATGTGGAGTCCATGAAGAAGATGTTAGATGTAGTTTACTATGGTAAAGAAATAGATTTTTAAGGAGAGAATGATTATGAAGAGTATGTATGATCGCTGTATGGCCGTGATGCCTCAGGTTGCGGCAAGAGCAACAAAACTGGGTGTGGTCGATTCTGAGGGATGTTATCTGTACACTGAGGATGGAAGAAAGGTCCTCGATCTGGCGAGCGGGGTTGCAGTAAACAATCTTGGCGCAAAAAATCCACGTGTTGTGGAGGCAATCAAGAAGCAGCTTGATACCATGATCCACGTTGGACACAATGTGGTGTACAACATGTCATATGTTGAGCTGGCAGAAAAACTGGTGGAGCTCACCGGTGGTGACACCAAGGTCTACTTCAGCAATTCAGGTGCAGAGGCAAATGAAGGTGCGATAAAGCTTGCGAAGTATGTGACAGGAAGACCGGGCGTTATCTCATTCAAGAACTCCTTCCATGGAAGAACCATAGGCTGCGTGTCAGTCACAGGATCCAGTTCAGCGTACAGAAAATATTATGAGCCACTGCTCCCTTCGGTATATTGGGCTGATTATGCAAATTGCTACAGATGTCCATTCGGTCGTGAAAAGGGAAAATGTGCCATGGAATGTCTGTCACAGTTTGACACTATATTCGGCAAGCTGATTGATCCTGAATGTGTCGCAGCCATCATCGTGGAGCCTGTGCAGGGAGAGGGCGGCTATATAGTACCTGAGAAAGCATTCCTTGAGGGACTTAGAAAATTATGTGACAAGCATGGCATCATGCTGATTTTTGATGAGGTACAGACAGGTATTGGAAGAACAGGAGAGCTGTATGCATACCAGACATTTGGCGTAAAGCCGGATATCCTCACAAGTGCAAAGGCTCTTGGCGGTGGTATACCGCTCTCCGCTGTCATAGCAAAGAAGGAGATCATGGACAAATGGCCTGCTGGAGCCCACGGCGGAACATTTGGTGGAAATCCCCTTGCATGTGCTGCGGCGCTTGAGACCCTCAGGATAATCGATGAGGATGGACTCCTTGATAACTGCAAAAAGATGGGCAGCTATTTCAAGACAAGGCTGATGGAGCTTAAGGACAAGTATCCGAATGTCATCGGAGATGTCAGGGGCGTAGGCCTTATGATCGCCATGGAGATCGTGGACGAAGATGGCAAGCCTGATGCGAAGATGACTGCTGAGATAAAGGAGAAGGCTCTGGACAGAGATGTACTTCTTCTGACCTGTGGAAGTGATCACAATGTGGTCAGATTCATTGCTCCGCTTATAATTACTGAGAAAGAGATAGATATAGTTATAGATGTCATAGATGACATTCTTGGCGGAAAGTAAAAGATTATATGAGACGAGAGGCCCCCGTATCTGCGAAAGGCAGGTATGGGGGCTTTTTATCTGATTTTCATCTGTTTGATTGCAACACTTTGCGTATTATATAGATTACTTGAGGATTACACTTTGCGCATTGTATAAAAAACATAAAGATTACACTTTGCGTACTATATATATTATTGTTGAATATTAGCTTGCGTATTGTTACAATATATATGTGAGGAGGGTGATGAAACGTGATCAGTAGAAAAATTTATGGCAAAATGCTTGAATGGAAGACCACTGCAAATGGTACAAAGGCGTTATTGATTGAAGGGGCACGCCGAATTGGAAAGTCTACAGTGGCAGAAGAATTTGGAAAAAAAGAATATAAAAGCTATGTAATAATAGATTTCAATAAGGCCAGTAGGAAAATTATAGAATGTTTTGATGATATAACAAATCTTGACATTTTTTTTCAGACAATATCACTGGAGTATAATACACGGCTATATGAGAGGGAATCACTTATTATTTTTGATGAAATACAGAAATTTCCAAAAGCAAGGGAGACAATAAAATATCTAGTCGCGGATGGAAGGTATGATTATATAGAGACCGGGTCATTGATATCTATTCAGGAAAATGTAGAAAGTATAACCATCCCATCTGAAG
>CAKQQK010000117.1:0-7313 GCA_934270935.1 uncultured Coprococcus sp.
GCAGGGTCACGAGTAAATGCAACACCTGTACCAGACTCATTGTTCAGGTTACCGAATACCATAGGCATTACGTTAACTGCTGTACCCCATGAGTAAGGGATATCGTTGTCTCTTCTGTATACGTTCGCACGTGGGTTGTCCCATGAACGGAATACAGCCTCGATAGCTAACTTTAACTGCTCAACTGGGTCTGAAGGGAAATCTGTTCCTAACTGGTTCTTGTACTCTGCCTTGAACTGCTCAGCAAGTGTCTTGAGATCCTGTGCTGTAAGCTCTACATCGAACTTAACACCCTTCTCTTCCTTCATCTTGTCGATAAGCTGCTCGAAGTACTTCTTACCAACTTCCATAACAACGTCTGAGAACATCTGGATGAAACGTCTGTATGAATCATATACGAAACGCTCGAATGCTGGATCTGGGTTGTGTGCTATCATAGCAGCAACAACGTCATCGTTAAGACCAAGGTTAAGGATTGTATCCATCATACCTGGCATAGATGCTCTTGCACCTGAACGAACTGATACAAGTAATGGATTCTCAAGATCTCCGAACTTCTTGCCGTTGATCTCCTCCATCTTCTTAACGCCATCCATAGCCTGAGCCATGATCTCGTCATTGATCTTACGGCCATCCTCATAGTACTGAGTACAAGCCTCTGTTGTAATTGTGAAACCCTGTGGAACTGGAAGACCAATTGCTGTCATCTCTGCAAGGTTTGCACCCTTACCACCGAGAAGATTACGCATGGTCATGTCGCCTTCGCTAAACATATAAACCCACTTGTTTGCCATTTGTTTGTTACCTCCTACGTAAACTTTATATTTCATGGTGTGAAGTCCCCGTGAAGTCTCCACACGCGCTAGACTGATTATAACATATATGTCAACATTAGCAAACTCTTTTTTCTATATTTTGTGTATAAACCAGTCCATTTTTACATATAGTTGAATTATATGTATATTCCATTATATTACGCTTAATTACAGCAGCATTTGTGTGCCGACCTGAAACAGGCTGGCAACTGATCTTCGCTGACCAGTATTCAAAAATTAGTGTATCTTTTAATATCAGCCAGTGACCTGTTACGCTTGTATCTTTTCTGCGTTTTCTATCGCAAAATTCCACAAATTTATCTCTTTTAATGAAAATTTATTTGTAAAGATACAAGTTAAGAATTCCTTGTGTCCTTTTTCTGCAAATTTCCTTAAAAGGTGAAAAAATTGTATCCAACAACCACTTTTCTAACACAAAAGATACAATTTCCAAATTGGCAAACTGCCCGCACTACCATATCCACCCACAAAAAAACATAGGCTGCGGAAAACTCCGCAGCCTATGCTTAACTTTATATCATGTCGCCTATCGGCTTCATGTGGATATTCGCATTATATCAGTCTTGCGCAATTACAACTGTCACAATGCTCATTAAATTACAAATTACTCACCATCAATAGCTGCCTTGAGAATATCAAGACCTGCAATAAGATCCTCATCTGAGATGATAAGTGGTGGCATGATCTTGATGACCGCGTTGTCACGGCCTGCTCTCTCTATTACAAGCCCCTTCTGGAAAGCTCTTGCTGTGATGGCACCAGCTGTTGCATCGTCCTTAACCTCTACACCCCAGAGGAGTCCGATACCACGTGTTGCAACTACATTTGGATCACCGTCTATATTCTTCTCAAGATACTCTCTAACTATCTCGCCCTTACGTCTTGTCTCTGCCTCGATATTGTTGTCAAGCATGAACTCAAGTCCTGCCTTTGCAGCTACCATCGAGAGCTGGATTCCACGGAATGTACCTGAATGCTCACCCGGCTTCCAGAGATCATACTCTGGCTTGAACATTGCAAGTCCCATTGGGAATGGGTATCCGCCGATTGACTTTGAAAGTGAGAACATATCAGGCTTGATTCCTGCTCTCTCAAATGAGAAGAATGTACCTGTTCTTGCACAGCCAACCTGTACGTCATCAACAACCATAAGGATATCGTTCTTATCACAGAACTCACGGAGTGCCTTGAGGTACTCTACTGAGAATACATTTACACCACCATCTGCCTGTACTGTCTCGATAAAGATTGCTGCAGGCTTCTCAACACCTGAGTGATCATCATCAAGAAGTGTCTGCATGAACTTGATCGTATCAAGCTCTGGGAACATGTAAGGAGCTGGAATGTGGTATACGTTGTCAAGTCCAACGCCTGCTCCTGCACGGCTTGCAGCATCGCTTGTAAGTGATATTGAACCGAGTGTCATACCATGGAAGCATCCCATGTATGCCCAGATCATCTCTCTCTTCTTGACCTTACGTGCAAGCTTTAAGAGTGACTCAACTGCATTTGTTCCTGTAGGACCTGCGAACATGATCTTGTAATCAAGTCCTCTAGGCTCAAGAACCTTTTTCTCAAAAAACTCAATGAATTCAGCCTTTGGTGCTGTCATCATATCAAGAGAATGCATGATGCCATCGCTCTGGATGTAATCGATAACCTTCTCCTTTATATAATCATTGTTATGACCATAGTTCAGTGCGCCTGCTCCTGCGAAGAAGTCTATATACTCCCTGCCATTCTCATCATACATCTTGGCTCCCTTGGCCTTTGTGAATATCTCTGGGAAACTTCTGCTGTATGATCTTACATTTGCCTCGTATTCTGAAAATAATTCTTTACTATGCATCTTAATGCCTCCTGTAAATTCATGTTCCCGGCATCACCGGTCACACCTTCGATTAATATTCAAACTTCTTCTCGAAGTAAGCCTTCAGATCTTCAATCTTGACTCTCTCCTGCTCCATGGTGTCTCTGTCACGAACTGTGACCGCTCCATCCTCAACAGAATCGAAATCATATGTTACACAGAAAGGAGTTCCTATCTCATCCTGTCTTCTATATCTCTTACCTATGTTGCCTCTGTCATCGAACTCACAGTTGTAGTACTTTGAAAGCTCTGCATAAATCTTCTCTGCACCCTCGTTGAGTTTCTTGGAAAGTGGAAGCACACCGATCTTAACCGGTGCAAGCTGTGGATGGAAGTGAAGCACTGTACGAACATCAGGCTTCTCCTCTGTTCCAATGTTCTCCTCATCATATGCAGCGCACAGGAATGCCAGTGTAACACGGTCAGCACCAAGTGATGGCTCGATTACATATGGGATGTACTTCTCCTTTGTCTCATCATCGAAGTACTCCATGGACTCTCCTGATGTATTCTGGTGCTGTGTCAGATCGTAATCTGTTCTGTCAGCAATTCCCCAGAGCTCTCCCCATCCAAATGGGAATAAATACTCGATATCAGTTGTTCCCTTGGAGTAGAAACAAAGCTCCTCAGGTGAATGGTCACGGGCTCTCATCTCATCATCCTTGATTCCGAGATCCTTGAGCCAATTGATACAGAAGCTTCTCCAGTACTCAAACCACTCCATATCTGTACCCGGCTTGCAGAAGAACTCAAGCTCCATCTGCTCGAACTCTCTTGTTCTGAATGTGAAGTTACCAGGTGTTATCTCATTTCTAAATGACTTTCCTATCTGACCGATTCCAAATGGAACCTTCTTTCTTGAAGTTCTCTGTACATTCTTGAAGTTGACAAATATACCCTGTGCTGTCTCCGGTCTCAGGTATACAGTGTTCTTGGCATCCTCAGTTACACCCTGGAATGTCTTGAACATAAGGTTGAACTGTCTGATACCTGTGAAGTTGTGCTTTCCACATGTTGGACAGCAGATATTATTCTTCTCAACGTACTCTTCCATCTGCTCGTTGCTCCATCCGTCTACTGCGCCCTCAGGAACAACTCCATTCTCAGCCATAAAATCCTCTATAAGTTTATCTGCACGGAATCTCTCATGACACTCTTTGCAATCCATAAGAGGATCAGCAAATCCTCCAAGGTGGCCTGAAGCAACCCATGTCTGTGGGTTCATAAGGATAGCACAGTCAACTCCTACATTGTAAGGGTTCTCCTGGATGAATTTCTTCCACCATGCTCTCTTAACGTTGTTCTTGAGTTCAACTCCGAGATTACCATAGTCCCATGTATTTGCGAGACCACCGTAAATCTCTGAACCTGGATAAACAAATCCTCTGCTCTTTGCCAATGCAACGATCTTGTCTAATGTCTTTTCCATCGTAATCCTCCAAATCATATTCGAATTTTCTTCGCTCTATCCGCCTTATTTTATACTCATTCAAATATTTTTGCAAGGTTCACAACATATTTTGTAATATTATTTATACAAAGCTACTATAATTTGTGCCGTCAGACATCACTTGATGACTTTCTTCTTATTGCTTACTCGTTGTGACTCTTGTATAATAGCATCATATTGGTGCTTTCTAAAGCTCCAATTTCAAGTATTTTTATAGTACCAATTCACAATATATGAATAAATTAAATCATCGGCAAACATCCATATTTTAATGCTGATAATATGCAGGAAAGGAACACGAAATGATATCAATAGATAAAACCTCCGGTAAGTCTCTATATGAACAATTATATGAACAGATGAAATCCGAAATACTTAACGAGCACTATGCTGCAGGTGAAAAGCTTCCAGCCACAAGACAGCTTGCTGCAGAACACAAGCTGAGCCGCAACACAGTAGTATCTGCTTACAACCAGCTTGAGCTTGAAGGATATATACGCTCCGTGACAGGCTCCGGCTACTACGTTGAGAACATCACGGCATTTACCCCGGGCAGAAAGCCAGGACAAAGTCAGATTATACAATGTTCTTCCAAGCAGGCTGGAAAGACATTTGATTATACCTTCAGCTACGGCAATCTGGACTACAACTGCTACCACTCCAGGGCATGGCGCAAATGTCTCATGAACGCCTGGGACATGATATCCATGGCCGATACCGCATCCTACCAGATGTCTCAGGGCAGCTACACTCTCCGCAGACTTATCACCGAATACCTGTACATGTCAAGAGGAGTAAACTGCACACCGGAGCAGATCATTCTCACAAGTGGTCACCAGAGATCCATAGATATAATCACTCACGTATTCAGTCCGTCAGACTATTCATTTGCCATGGAGGACCCTGGCTACAATGGGACATGGGAGATCGTCAGCCAGAGTCCTTTCAGGATCATTCCAATACCGCTTGAGAACGACGGTGTGTCCATAGAACACATCCAGCGTCTCAGGGACACTCTGCTGTATGTGACTCCATCCCACCAGTTCCCTATGGGCAGCATACTGCCTATCAGCAAAAGGATGGAACTCATTGAATGGGCTGCCCAGTCTGGAAGTTATATCATCGAAGACGATTACGACAGTGAACTCAGATATCAGAGCAGACCAATCCCATCCCTGCAGTCCATAGACAACAGCGACCACACTATATATCTCGGAACTTTCTCCAAGTCTATGTCTCCGGATCTTAGGATATCATATATGGTGCTCCCTGAGAATCTGATGAAAGCCTACAGTTCCAGATATTCACATACCAACTGTACTGTCCCTACCGTTCTGCAGCTTGCTCTTATTGAATTTATTCAGAGCGGAAATTATCAGCGCCACATAGGCGCAATGAAGAATCACTACAAAAAAAAGCACGACTATATTTTGAATTATGTGAAACAGAACCTTGAAGATGATGTCATCATGTACGGTGCAGGAGCCGGTCTCCACTTTGTCGCAGAGATAAAAAACTCCTATCTCACCCAGGCCGAACTCATATCTGCATTTGAACAGAAAGGCATACGCATCTTCTCCACCGAACCATTCTGGATAAGAAAAAATCTCTGTCCGGAGAATCAGCTTCTGTTTGGCTTCAGCGCCATACCATACGAAAAACTTCCCGGTGCGATGAAGTCTTTTTCAAAAATCATTTATTCTATGTAGTCGAAAAAGTGCGGTAATTTTCTTACTTACAATAAGAAAACACCGCACTTTTTTTAATTTATTTTTTCCTTTACAAATGAAACAGGTGAATTAATAAAGTGAATCTATGATCTCCACTGACTTGAACTTTCTGTCCACGTACATATCCATAAACTGCTTCGATACTAACTGTATCTCGGAAAGCACCGCATCTGACACATTGAAGTTATACATCTTACCAAGTTGTGCACCATTTATGTACTGTATCGTGTATACTGCATCGTCAGATAGATGCAGCGGATGTTTCGCCCTTTCCCTGCATCTATCGCAGAGCAGGCCTCCCGATGCTGCATCGAATACATTTGACACCTCTGCCTTGCCACATACAGGACAATGAAAACTCTGTATCCCCTGGCCGAACACATCCATAAGCTTGATCTCGTATACGCACCTGATGAGTTTTGCCGGCATCTGCCCCTTCTCCAGAGCCTTAAGGCTCACATATAGCAGATTGAGATAATCAGCCGCTCTGACACCCTCATGGGTCATGAACCCCATAACCTCGCAGAAATATGCTGCATAGCAGTACGCATCTATATCCATGGTCAGTTGAAGGAAATATTCATCCACATCTATGTTCACAAGCCTGTATGAATCCCTCCCCGGGATCAGTGTGAAACTTCCCATGACGAACATCTGTGTCTTGGACTGAAGAGGGTTCGTACCACGTCTTACTCCAGAGGCAAATACAGTTATCCGTCCACGTTCTTTTGTCAGAACCACCATCCGCCTGTCATACTCACTCTGGAGGCTGCTGGATAGTACAATTCCGTGCAGTGTAACTTCTTCTCTCATAATTGTACGTCCACCTCCATAACAAATTTAACATGACAAGATCGGCAGACTGCGCAATGTCTGCAGCGGTTGCACATCTACCAATCCTGTTGGTACACACTACTCGTCCCTGAATCCGAAATTCTTCAGCAGAGTATCTGTATCTCTCCAATCCTTCTTGACCTTAACCCACAGCTTCAGGTTGACCTTTGTGTCAAGAAGCCTCTCTATTCCGAATCTTGCATGGGTGCCTATCTTCTTCAGCATAGCTCCCTGCTTCCCTATGATGATTCCCTTGTGGGAGTCCCTCTCACATATGATTGTAGCATCGATATCAATCAGGCCGCCATCCGGTCTCTCTTTCATGGAATCAATCACCACTGCAATGCCATGGGGAACCTCTTTATCAAGCTGACGGAGCGCCTGCTCCCTGATGAGTTCGGCAACGATCTGTCTCTCTGGCTGATCAGTGATCGTGTCCTCATCATAGTACTGAGGTCCATATGGAAGATACTTCATGATAGTATCTATAAGCTCATCCGTGTTCTTGCCCTTCAACGCTGACACAGGTACTATCTCAGCAAAGTTGCAGGCATCCTTGTACGTATTTATTGCCTCGAATACCTTGCTCTCCT
>CAKQQK010000118.1:0-7207 GCA_934270935.1 uncultured Coprococcus sp.
GTTTTATGCGGGTTTCTTTGAAAAACTGTGACAAAAATTCGTTTTTGTTGCGAAAAACAATACAAATATAAAAAATGATTAAAATTTGACTATAAGGGCAAATATATGACTTTAAATTTTTTTTGAATGGTGATAAAATACGCAAGCAAGGAGCGAAGAAAGCTCAAGAGTAAAAAGATAGGGGAGTATGACCGGATGAATGTAGTATTTTTTGATGTAGACGGCGTACTGAATTCGGAGAAATTTCTGTGCGAGACGCATGGGGAGTTTATCAATCCAAAGAATGTGGCAAATCTGAAGATGATTGTAGACGCCACAGGGGCGAAACTGGTTATGACCAGTGACTGGAGAAAACAGGTGATTGATAAGGATATCAGTAAGACACATGTAAGGGAATTGGTAGACAGACTTGCAGATGCTGGAATGGAGGTATATGGGGCAACTTCTTCAGGGGATGAGCTCAGGAATAAGTATGGTGTTTATACCAGGGCATGTGCGGTTAAGGATTATGTGACTGCAAATGCTGTAGAGGGATATGTTATATTTGATGACATGGATATGGACTGGGAAGCAGAGGGACTTGATTCTCACTGGATCAACACGGAGAATGTACTTGCGGGGCTCACAGAGGCAGATGCCAGGAATGCTATTTCAATAATAAACCAATAATAAACCTGGAATAGCATTTTGACATATAACAAAACAGTGCGAAAGGAAGTGATGTCTTACGGATCTGGCAGAAGAGTTATCCAATGAACTCCAATGCAAAACAGTATTTACAATACCAATATTTGGTGGAATACCGGTAACAGAATCTGTGGTGGTAACATGGATCATTATGGCAGTGCTGGTGCTGCTCTCGATCATACTTGTAAGGAATCTCAGGGTCGAGAATCCCGGTAAGAAGCAACTTGTGCTGGAGACCATAATAACTACCTTTAACAACCTGTTCAAAGGTGTTATCGGAGAGGCGGGTATGAAATATGTTCCTTACCTGATAACGGTTATTCTGTACATTGGTATGGCAAACATCATGGGTGTGTTTGGCTTTAAACCACCGACAAAGGATCTGAATGTGACAGCCTCGCTGGCCATCATGAGTATCATACTCGTACAGGTGGCAGGAATAAGAGGAAAGGGAACGAAAGGATGGGTCAAGAGCTTTGCAGAGCCGGTTGCCATAGTTGCGCCGCTCAACGTGCTTGAGCTGGTCATCAAGCCATTGTCGCTGTGTATGCGACTTTTTGGTAATGTTCTCGGAGCATTCGTCATCATGAAGCTGATAGAGGCAGTAGTTCCGCTTGTTGTCCCTATCCCACTAAGCCTGTACTTTGATTTCTTTGATGGATTCTTGCAGGCATTTGTATTTACTTTCCTGACTACGCTTTACATGCAGGAAGCGATGGAGTAAAGGTTATTTAAAGATAATTAACATATTATCTGAAATTAAAATGAAAATATGAAGGAGAAAATGATATGAACGGATTATTAGCAATTGGAGCAGGTATAGCAGCATTAGTAGGACTTGGCGCAGGACTTGGAATCGGTCTTGCAACATCAAAGGCAGTTGAGGCTGTAGCAAGACAGCCGGAGGCAGATGGAAAGATCACAAAGCTTCTTATCATCGGTTGTGCCCTTGCAGAGGCAACAGCTATCTACGGTTTCGTTATCGGACTTCTTGCAATCATTCTTCTTAAATAATCAGGCAGGATGAATCTGGTATTCAAAATAGATCTGGTCAAATGATTGGATTTGAGAAGAATATAATATCTGTAAAAGCAGGTAACAGAAACAGAAAGATAGGAGTGGCTATATGATTGATATAGAATTTTCTACAATAGCATTCACCATTATCAACTTAATAGTTCTGTTTCTTCTTTTGAAGAAGTTCTTGATAGGACCGATCAACGATGTCATCAAGAAGAGAGAAGAGATGATCGCTGGCACCATATCAGATGCCAACAATCAGAAGGCTGAAGCAATAAAGCTCAAGGCTCAGTATGAGGATACCCTGGCGGGTGTTGACGCTGAGTGCAGGGATCTCCGTGAGAAATCCCGTGTGGAGGCCCAGAATGAGTATAGCCGTATCATAGATCAGGCTGATGCAAAGTCAGTCAAGATGATAAAGGATGCGGAGAAGACCATAGAGATCAAGCAGAACAAGGCACTTTCTGATATGCAGTCACAGATCGCAGAGCTTGCAATGGCAGCAGCCGGCAAGATCGTGGGCGGTGAAGGTGATGCAGCATCAGCAGGTTCTGCCATGTATGACGAGTTTTTGAATGAAGTAGGTGATTCAGGTGACACAGAAGGCAATTAATTACGGAATTGTCCTCTATCAGCTTGGAATCAGTCAGGACATGGTGGAGGAGATAAAAGCGCTGGTGAATGGATGCCCGGAACTGGCAGATGCACTGGCAAGTCCGGTGGTTGAACATATAGAAAAGCGCAAGATCATTGACAGAGTATTCGGCAGATATGGCAGCAGGGATCTGGTGAATTTTATGAAGACTCTGTGTGACAATGATGGATTTGACATGATACATGACATATTTGACGAGTATGAGAAGTATGCCAGAGAGCAGCAGGATATCCTTTCGGCAACTCTCTATTATGTCACACCGCCAACTGATAAGCAGAAAGCGGGTATCGAGAACTTCCTTATGAAAGAGTATGGAAGCAAGGCGGTACAGCTTTCCATGGTGGAGAAAAAAGAATTGATAGGTGGATTTGTCATAAGAACGGGAGACCGCGAGTACGACAGAAGCATTCTGGGCAGGTACAAATCCCTTAGACAGAAATTGGTTATGAGGTGATAAATTGAGTTCAATTAGTTCAGAGGATATTATTTCTATACTCAAAGAAGAGATAGAGAATTATGATTTTGACTCCAGGGACAAAGAAGTCGGTAAGGTCATCTATGTGGGTGATGGAATCGTAACCGTATACGGTATAGACAATGCAATGTACGGAGAGATAGTCGTCTTTGAGAATGGCGTCAAAGGTATGGTTCAGGATATCAGAAGAACAGAGATAGGATGTATTCTGTTCGGTCGTGATACAGGAATCAAGGAAGGAACAAAGGTCAGCAGAACAGGCAAGCGTGCAGGTATCCCTGTAGGCGATGCATTTGTCGGACGTATAGTTGATGCCCTTGGAGCACCTATAGATGGAAAGGGTAGCATAGAGTCGACTGATTATCGTCCTATTGAGAATCCGGCTCCAAGCATAGTTGATCGTAAGTCGGTCAACCAGCCGCTTCAGACAGGAATCCTCTCGATAGATGCCATGTTCCCAATAGGTAGAGGACAGAGAGAGCTGATCATAGGAGACAGACAGACAGGAAAGACATCCATAGCGATAGATACCATTCTGAATCAGAAGGGCAAGGATGTCATCTGTGTATATGTGGCTATAGGCCAGAAGGCTTCAACCATAGCAAAGGTTGTAAACAACCTGAATAAATACGATGCGATGGACTACACGATAGTCGTTGCATCGACAGCAAGTGATTCAGCACCACTTCAGTATATCGCACCTTATTCAGGCACGGCTATCGCTGAGTACTTCATGCATAAGGGCAAGGATGTGCTGATCGTGTACGATGATCTGTCAAAGCACGCAGTTGCTTACAGAACATTGTCACTGCTTCTCGGACGTTCACCAGGACGTGAAGCATATCCTGGAGATGTATTCTATCTCCATTCAAGACTTCTTGAGAGATCAAGTAAGCTTAAGGATGAGCTGGGCGGAGGTTCCATCACAGCACTTCCTATTATCGAGACACAGGCAGGTGATGTATCTGCTTATATACCTACAAATGTTATATCTATTACAGATGGACAGATATTCCTCGAGAGTGATCTGTTCTTCTCAGGTATGAGACCTGCTGTCAACGTCGGTCTGTCGGTATCACGAGTTGGTGGTGCAGCGCAGACAAAGGCGATGAAGAAGGCCGCAGGAAGTATCCGTATCGATCTGGCACAGTACAGAGAGATGGAAGTGTTCACACAGTTTAGTTCAGATCTGGATGAGAACACCAAGGAACAGCTGCAGTACGGCAAGGGACTTATGGAGCTTTTAAAGCAGCCACTGTGCAATCCGCTGTCAATGGCAGAGGAGGTTATCATCCTGGTAGCAGCTACCAATAAGGTATTCCTTCCGGTAGAGGTTTCAGAGGTCAAGAAGAAGAAACTTGAGATGCTTGAGTTCTTCCACAGTGCCCACAAGGATATCGTGGATGAGATCGAGGAGAAGCAGGTGCTTACCGATGAGCTGAAGGACAAGATAGTCGCAGCTGCTAAGGAGTTTATCGAGAGATAGATTTCAGGAGAAATCAGAAGATTCGTTGAGAGGTGATTTGATTGGCAAATACCAAAGAAATCCAGAATAGAATAAAGAGTATCAAGGATACTCAGAAGATCACCAATGCAATGTATATGATCTCATCGTCCAAGCTGAAAAAGGCCAGGACGGATCTTGAGAACACGGAGCCTTATTTCTATACACTTCAGGTTGCTCTTGCCAGAATGCTCAGACATGTTCCTGAGATGGAGCATCTGTATTTCGACAGCAGAGAGGACATCAAGGAAGAGGACAGAAAACGTGGATATCTTGTGATCACCGCCGATAAAGGTATGGCAGGAGCTTACAACCACAATGTAATCAAGATCGCCGAGCAGGAGCTTGCAGCCCACCCGAACAGTGAGCTGTATGTAGTCGGACAGGTGGGAAGACACTACTTCGCCAAGAAGGGAGTGCCTATAGATATACATTTCCAGTATACAGCTCAGAATCCAAGTCTTCACAGAGCCAGAGTCATAGCGGACAAGATGCTTGAAAACTATGAGAACGGCGATATAGATGAGGTATACATCATATATACGAACATGAAGAGCAGTGTGGTCGTGGAACCACAGATGATACAGCTCCTCCCGATGAAGAGGACTGACTTCGCAGGCGTTCCTGCGGATGTGTTCCACGAGGAGATTACCATGGAGCCTTCACCGAAGGCCGTGCTTGACCGAATCGTGCCAAACTGTGTCATGGGATATATATACGGTGCTCTGGTAGAGTCATTCTGCAGTGAGCAGAACAGCCGAATGATGGCGATGGACTCAGCCACCAAGAGTGCCAAGGAGATGTTGGATGATCTTAATATAAAATATAACAGAGCAAGACAGGCAGCCATAACCCAGGAGATCACCGAGATCGCCGGTGGCGCCCGTGCTCAAAGAGATAGAAACTAATCATAAGGAGGACCCGCCCTAAGGCGGGAGATTCCTTGTGATAATGCGGACGCCGCGCGAGAGCGCCTCTCATGCGTCTGCTCAATAAAAATTAAGAAGGAGGTCTGATGTTTTGAAAAATGGTAAGATAGTACAGGTCATGGGACCTGTAGTAGATGTAGAATTCCCAGACAACGATCTGCCATACATCAAGGATGCTCTAGAAGTAGATAATCATGGAAAAAGATGTGTTATGGAAGTAGCGCAGCATGTAGGAAACAATACAGTAAGATGTATCATGCTGTCTGCCAGCGAGGGACTTTCAAGAGATATGGAAGTCGTTGCAACCGGATCGGGAATCAAAGTTCCAGTAGGAAATCAGACACTTGGACGTCTGTTCAATGTGCTTGGTGAGACAATAGATGGCAAGGAGGATCTCTCAGACACAGAGCACTGGGTAATCCACAGAGAGCCACCAACATTTGAGAATCAGAGCCCTGTCATAGAGATACTTGAGACAGGTATCAAGGTTATAGATCTTCTTGCACCTTACTCAAAGGGTGGTAAGATCGGTCTGTTCGGCGGTGCCGGAGTTGGTAAGACAGTCCTTATCCAGGAGCTTATACAGAACATAGCATCTGTACATGGTGGATATTCCATATTCACCGGTGTTGGAGAGCGTTCAAGAGAGGGAAATGATCTGTGGACAGAGATGAGCGAGTCAGGCGTTATCGACAAGACCGCCCTGGTGTTCGGACAGATGAATGAACCACCTGGAGCCAGAATGAGAGTTGCAGAGACAGGACTTACAATGGCAGAGTATTTCCGTGATGTAAATCATCAGGATGTGCTGTTGTTCATTGATAATATATTCAGATTTACACAGGCTGGTTCAGAGGTTTCATCACTTCTCGGACGTATGCCGTCAGCAGTTGGTTATCAGCCAACACTTGCAAATGAGATGGGTGAGCTTCAGGAGCGAATCGCTTCTACCAAGGAAGGATCAGTCACATCAGTTCAGGCCGTATATGTGCCAGCCGATGACCTTACAGATCCTGCCCCAGCCACAACATTTGCACATCTGGACGCAAATACAGTCCTTTCAAGAAAGATCGTTGAGCAGGGTATTTATCCGGCAGTAGATCCGCTGGAGTCAAGCTCACGAATCCTTGAGGCTGATATAGTCGGCGAGGAGCATTACGAAGTTGCAAGACGTGTGCAGGAGATCCTTCAGAAGTACAAGGAGCTGCAGGATATCATCGCAATCCTTGGTATGGAGGAGCTTTCGGATGAGGATAAACTCACAGTTACAAGAGCCAGAAAGGTTCAGAGATTCCTGTCACAGCCATTCCATGTAGCTGAGAACTTCACAGGTATCCCAGGAAAGTATGTAAGTCTCAAAGATACTATCAAGGGCTTCAAGATGATAGTTGACGGTGAGATGGACGAGTATCCGGAGTGGGCATTCTTCAATGTAGGTACTATAGAGGAAGTAAAGGAAAAGGCCGAGAAGGGCCAGTAAATATCAGAGGATATCAGCAGACATCAACAGATATCAGAAAAGGAAGTGCATAGATGAATACATTTTATCTGAGAGTTATTTCCAGCAATAAGATATTCTTCGAAGGCCGGGCAGAGAAGATAGTTCTTCCACTTGAAGATGGAGAGAAAGCGGTTCTTGCACATCATGAGAACATGGTCATAGCGACCAGCATAGGCGAGATCAGGATCACTACTAGTAAAGGTGAGCAGGTAGTCGGTGTTGTGGGCGAAGGCTTTGTTCAAATAGTAAATAACCGAGTTGTCCTTATCGTGGATTCCGCAGAGAAGCCGGAGGATATCGACAGAGTCAGAGCCAGGGAGGCAAAGATCAGAGCGGAAGAGAGACTCAGACAGAAAGAGAGTCTGAAGGAATACAAGCAGAGCGAGGCGTCTCTTGCGCGTGCTCTCACGAGACTTAAAGTAACAGAAAAGATATA
>CAKQQK010000119.1:0-7174 GCA_934270935.1 uncultured Coprococcus sp.
GATCTTTCGATCCGACGTTCTTGAAATTCTTGTTTGGAATTTCAGGGTTGTCATGTTGTTAATTTTTCAAGGTTCTTATAAGCTTTTGATACTAAGTATGACTAACGGAGAAGGAGGGATTTGAACCCTCGCGCCGCTATCAACGGCCTACTCCCTTTCCAGGGGAGCCCCTTCAACCGCTTGGGTACTTCTCCAGTATCAAGCGCTTGAACTTTCATATGTATGAAAGCCAGCGGAGAGAGAGGGATTCGAACCCTCGCGCCCTTTCGGACAAACGGTTTTCAAGACCGCCTCGTTATGACCGCTTCGATATCTCTCCAAGTTGTTTTTGTTTATCGCCATCAACCGGCGACTTGTATATATTAGCACTTTAAGGTTTTTGTGTCAACATCTTTTTTTAAAAAATTTGAAGCAATTTTTAAATCCTCTGGAGTTGTGATTTTTATGTTCTCATACGCGCCCCAAATCACCTTTGTCTTAACATTGCTATAGCACTCTACGATCATGGTATCATCCGTTATATATGCATTCTTATCCTCTCCAAACTTTGCATAGCAGCCTAGCAAAAGTTCTCTGTCAAAGCTCTGCGGAGTCTGGATCTGCCACAATCTGGATCTGTCAGGAGTATCCACGCCCATCTGTTCCTCATCAACAATCTTTATGGTATCTTTCACCGGGACTCCGACAGTACATGCAGGATATTCACTCACTGCATCTATAGAGTCTCTGATGATTTTCTGGGTTATGCACGGTCTGGCTCCGTCATGTATAAGCACATACCTGGCCCCATTTGCGGCAATAAGTCCATTTCGCACGGAGTCATAGCGCTCCGCTCCTCCAGTCACTATCTTACTGATCTTGGTCAGATTATACCTCTCCACTATATCTTTGCTGCAGTATTCGACAGAATCCTCCCCTGCAACCAGAATAATGTCATCGACAGAGCTGTCCTGAAAAGCCTTGAGTGAATAATATATCACAGGGTATCCATCCAGCATCATGAACTGCTTTGGTATCTCGCTGTGCATTCTGCTGCCTTTTCCTGCTGCAAGGACTATTGCTGTAATTCTGTCAGCAATAGCAGTATCAGTCCTCTCTACACTTGCTTTTTTATATGTATAATAACCTTTATCGCCCATGTTCATCTTCTCCCCAAAGCACAACACTTCTATAGTGCATTTGTCCGCTTGCTATCTCTCGCCCAGCTTAAGATTTGGTATGGCATTGAGATCCCATCCATGTCTGGTTCCATTTATGTATTCATAGTATCCCGCAGCACCTATCATGGCAGCATTGTCTGTACATAGTATAGGTGACGGATTGTACAGAGTAAGCCCCGCTTTGTCACAGGCAGCCTTCATACTTGCTCTCAGTGCAGAATTAGATGCAACTCCACCCGCAATAGCGATCTTATCCATATGAAATTCCTTTGCCGCGGCAACTGCATGTTCTGTGAGCACCTCTGTTACAGCCTTCTGGAACGAGGCAGCTACATCCGCTTCATTTATCTCTTCATCTCTCATATGAGCCTGATTAATATAATTGAGCACCGCAGATTTCAAGCCACTAAAACTGAAATCGTACACAGACTCGGCTACTTTTGCTCTTGGGAATACTATGGCATCAGGATTGCCTTCTTTTGCTTTTTTATCTATCTTTGGACCTCCCGGATATCCGAGGCCTATAGCCCTGGCCACCTTGTCAAATGCTTCTCCGGCAGCGTCATCCCTTGTTATACCAAGTATCTCAAATTTGCCGTAATCCACCACTTTTACAAGATGTGTGTGTCCTCCTGACACGACAAGGCACATGAATGGCGGTTTGAGATCCTTGTTCTCTATATAATTTGCTGCAATATGTCCCTCGATGTGATGAACGCCCACAAGAGGAATATCTTTGGCAAATGCTATAGCTTTGGCTGCTCCAACCCCCACAAGAAGAGCTCCTACAAGTCCCGGGCCATAGGTGACCGCAACTGCATCTATATCATCGAGTGTACACTCTGCCTCCTTGAGTGCCTGTCTGATGACCTGATTTATCTTCTCTATATGTTTTCTGGACGCAATCTCAGGAACTACGCCACCATACAATGTATGGATATCTATCTGTGAATATATGACATTTGACAATACGTTTCTTCCATTCACTACCACGGCTGCAGATGTCTCATCACAGGAAGACTCTATAGCCAGTATCTTAACTTCTTTTTCCATAATCTCTCACCTTTGCCGATATAGATAATCAAATATTCTTCTGTATCCCCGTATGCATCATTCATCTTCAGAAAACCTGAGCGTAGTGGCTGCTCTGTCTTTAGCCGCCACCGTGCGCGGGAATATCTCCCTTATTTCGTCCATAAACACAGCTGGTTTTGACATTGAAGGACTGTAATGTGTAAGCCACATTTCTCCCACATCAGCTTTTGCGGCTATGGCCGCAGCCTCCTGCATCATCATATGCTTATGCTCCAATGCCTTTATCTCTTTGTCTTTCTCACCGTACATACCCTCACATATAAACAGGTCAGATCCCGCTGCATACTTTTCTATAAGCGGCGTAGGTCTTGTATCTGTACAGTATGTCAATTTCAGTCCCTTGCGATCCGGACCAAGAACCATATCAGGAGTATAAGCCTTTCCATCCTCCTCGAAGGTGTTCCCTTTCTGAAGTCCATTCCAATATTTCATCGGAATATCATTTTCACGGGCACGATCTACACTGAATTTGCCGACTCTTGGGAGTGACAAGGAATATCCATAGCATGTCACATTGTGGTTCACCCTAAATGCATCAACCTTTATATCCTGCCACGCAAAACTCTCTTCCGCCTCGGTCAGCTCTTTGAACTGTATCTCAAATGGCAGTTCAGGGGCGATAACCCTGAGGGCGTTCACGACCTTTTCAAGTCTCTTCGGCCCCACCATGAGAAGTGGTTCTGTCCTCTCTGCATTTCCTATCGTGAGCAGGAGTCCAGGCAGACCACTTATATGATCCGCATGATAATGCGTAAAGCAGATAACATCTATCTGCTTGAATCCCACTGTTCCCTGCTGTCTCATGGATGTCTGGGTTCCCTCTCCACAGTCGATCAGCATCTCATGTCCGTTATATTTGACCACAAGCGATGTCAAAGCTCTATATGGCAATGGCATCATGCCTCCGGTTCCCAAAAGACATACGTCTATCATCTTCTATCTCCATTTCTAAGTGCAGCTACGCTATGCATACTCTGTCACATCATCTATCTCTGGAGAAACAGCACAATCTTCCACAAATCTGTCGAAACACTCTTCGCACATTCTAATGGTATATCTCTTTCCATCTTTGCGTGAGAAATATCCCCATTCTTTCCTAATGAGAAGATAGTCCTCCTTATCGTGCTTTTCCCCGAATATTATCTTTCTTCCACACATATTGCATCTGATCTCACTCATATCTTATCTCCTGTCCGACTGCTGCCAGTCTTTCGTTATGTGTCTGATTATAAGCCAGATCGATCATATAATATACTGACAATGTTTGCCACAATTTTTACATTGTCTCTATAACTATTTATAAAATTACAGATCTGCCTGCATGACGATTCCATCCTCATCCGGCTCACTATAATATTTTTTTCTTTTTGAAATTTCTTTGAATCCCAGGGATCTGTACATATTCCGAGCAGGGTCATTTGATTCCCGAACTTCAAGGAATATCTTAAGCGCCCCCAGAGCTTTGCAGTCTTCTATCATTCGTCCCATAAGAAGCAAGCCCAGCCCCCGTCTTCGGTATTCTGGTCTCACAGCAACCCTGAGAAGGTCAGCGCTGTCACACACCACAGAATATATTATATAACCGCAGATGCGGTTATTCTGGATATATACAAATACCTTATCATAAGCTCCTTCTATAGAGTCTGCGATCATTTGCTCATTCCAGGCATGAGAGAATACCAATCTTTCTATCTCTGATATTGCTCCGGCATGCCTTTTTTCTGCACATACTATATCAAAATGTGCAGATTCGCAGTGAGCCTCTGCGAGCTTGTCAGGCGTCTTATCTGGAATATTCACAGCACTGTTATTCATTTGCAGTTCTGCCTGCTTTCTGTCTCTCCGCACGCTCACGCTCTGCCTGGGACTGTCTGAGATATTCCGGAGCGAAATCATCACCCGAAGTATATATACCTTCTTCGTATCTCTTCTTTGCTGCCACAGCAACAGAACCCGCCCTCTGCTTATTCATATGAGCAGGGGCAAATGAAAATGGTACCGTCATCTTCTGCCTGATGGTATCAGCATACACATCTATACCGTCTCCCACGAAAAGCACTTTCTCGCCCCTGTCTACAAGAACTTCTATAAGTTCATCTATATCCATAGGGATCTGATCCATCAGAACTTCTATTTTATCGTCTTTGTCAAATCTGTATAAACCTGTATAGACCTGCCTTCTTCTGGCATCCATGATCGGGCAGATGATGTGTCTGCTTCCCCATGCATTGTAGGCAAGCGCCTCAAGTGTAGGAACCGCTACAACAGGTATATCCCAGGCAAGAGCAAGTCCTTTGACAGTTGCTGATCCTATTCTAAGGCCAGTGAAAGAACCCGGTCCCGCCGCAACCGCAAGCAGGTCAAAACTTTTCTTGTCAGTCTCCGTCATCCTGACAACTTCATCAAGCATAGGAAGAAGCGTCTGTGAATGAGTCTTTTTATAGTTCGTCGTATATTCTGCTATCAAATTATCATCCTGGACTATCGCCACTGATGCGACAAGTCCTGAACTGTCAAATGCCAGGATCTTCATATCTACCTATGCCTCTCTTCTATCGTAATACGTCTGTAATCAAGTCCTTTTTCAAGATCTTTTTCTATATCTATTCTTATGTATGTATCAGGAAGTATATCCTCTATAAGATTTGCCCATTCTATCAGGCAAACGCCATCCCCATATATCATCTCGTTGTATCCGATCTCGTCCATCTCATCTACATCGCCAATTCTGTATACATCAAAATGATACAGTGGAAGTCTTCCCTCATCATACTCTTTCACTATCGTGAATGTAGGGCTGTTCACCACTTCGGTTATTCCAAGCCCCGCTGCAACTCCCTGTGAAATTATCGTCTTGCCGACTCCAAGATCTCCGTATATGCAGTATACCTGTCCAGGAACTGCATTCTGCCCAAGCCGTACTCCCGTGTTGTAAGTTTCTTCTCTGCTATTACTTTCTATGACCATATTCTCTCCTGTCTTTCATTCATATCTGATTTCTTCAGTCCGTCTGATCTGCACTTATTCTTCTAAAGATCAAGTGTGATCTTCCTTCCCTTTGATTCAAATGGTCTGTATGTAACGCCAGCCATATCAAACATTTTTTTCGAGGCTATGGTGCTCTCTGTCATAGCGTACTTGTCTGACATATACACAACTTCCTTTATTCCGCACTGGATGATAGCCTTTGCACACTCGTTACAGGGGAACAGGGTAGAATAAATAATCGCATCTTTGAGATTGCCGCCTCTATAGTTAAGGATTGAATTCAGTTCCGCATGGCATACATAGAAATATTTGTTGTCAAGCGGGTCACCAGTTTTTCCCCATGGCATTGTATCATCATCGCAACCGGCAGGCATACCGTTGTAGCCCATTGACAGGATTCTGTTGTTCTTGTCCACTATGCACGCTCCAACCTGTGTTGAAGGATCTTTGCTTCGTTCTGCTGACATCATCGCAATGCCCATAAAATACTGATCCCATGATATATAATCTGTTCTCTTCATACCCTGACTCCTTTCCAAGTTCATTATATGTGCAGACGCATGATAGGCGCTCCGCGCGGCGTCTGCTTATCACTAGGAATCCCCTTATGATAATATAAGCCGGAGTTTCCCCCGGCGTATATTGTAAGATCCTGCTAGGCAGGACTGTATATGATTCTGTTGGGACTAACGATCGCCGAGTGCGAACTTGTCATGAATTGCATTCATTGCGCGCTCTGTATACTGCTCATCGATAAGTACAGTAACTCTGATCTCTGATGTTGATATCATTCTGATATTGATGTTCTCATCGTAGAGAGCCTCGAACATCTTTGCTGCAACGCCTGCATTTGACTGCATACCTGCACCTACGATTGAAACCTTTGCAACGTCCTTATTTACATCAATGCTCTCAAACTTACCGATATTGTTCTTGATGATCTCCTCTGCTCTGTCTGCATTCTCGTCGCTGCATGTGAATGTAATATCCTTTGTTCCATGTCTACCAACTGACTGCAGGATCATATCTATATTGATGTCATTCTTTGCAAGCAGGTTGAAAAGCTTGAACGCAACACCTGGTGTGTCCTCCAATCCTACAACTGCTACTCTTGCTGAGTCTGCATCTGCTGCTACTCCACTAACTAACATCTTCTCCATTCCAGTATCCTCCTTAACTATTGTACCCTCTGATAAATTGAGACTTGAACGAACAACCAGCTGAACACCAAACTTCTTGGCAAGTTCTACTGAACGGTTGTGCAGAACTCCTGCACCAAGTGTAGCAAGCTCAAGCATCTCATCATATGTTATCGTATCCAGTTTACGTGCTGTCTTTACCTTTCGTGGATCTGCTGTGTATACACCATCCACATCTGTATAGATCTCGCACGCATCAGCGTTAAGTGCCGCTGCAAGTGCAACAGCTGTTGTATCTGAACCACCACGACCAAGAGTTGTGTAATCATCGTACTTGTTGATTCCCTGGAATCCTGTAACTATAACTATCTTTCTCTGCTCAAGTTCATGTCTGATCCTCTCAACATCAATTCTCTTCAGACGTGCATTGCCATATACTGAAGTTGTATGCATTGCCACCTGGAATGCGTTGAGTGAGATTGCCGGAACCTTCAAAGAATTCATAGCCATAGCCATGAGTGATACGGACATCTGCTCTCCTATTGTGAAAAGCATATCCATCTCCCTCTTAGGCGGATTTTCATTTACCTGCTTGGCCATATCTATCAGCTCATCTGTGTATTTACCCATAGCAGACAGTACTACAACAACGTCGTTGCCCTTCTGCCAGTCCTCAATACACCTTTTGGCCACGTTAAAGATTCTTTCGGTATTTCCAACGGAAGTACCACCAAACTTCTTTACTATTAACATATTGTCCTCCTGATCGCTCATTTGAAAATTTGTATATTT
>CAKQQK010000120.1:0-7095 GCA_934270935.1 uncultured Coprococcus sp.
ATCAAAACGTAAAACTGCATTGTGACATTGAACAATGCGTTGATGCGATAAAGCCTGCATTCCGTACGGCCGATGCGGAATATAACGATGCTAGGTTTGATCAGACCAGTTATGGCACCAAGCTGACCCTTTCCACGGTGGGAGCAAAAGCGTTTGCAGGCGTTTCACCGCAGGCGGTTATAACAGTACCGGCGGGTAAAAAATCAGATTACAAGAAGCTCCTGCTTGAAAGATGAGTCACAAAAAATATGACCGTCAAATAGTTTGACGAACAGGAATAAGGTAAGGCCAGATATCTGTAGATGAAAGTCAGGTATCTGGTCTTTATTTGTATACGATGTAAATATGACAAGAAAAGTTGTCAAAAAATATTGACAACTTTCCTTGTCATTTGCTATACTCCAGATAAATGAATTTGACAACTATAGTTGTCATTAAATCAAGGGCAGGAGGAATGGATGTGGATCAATTGAGAGAGTTGTTTAAAGAGCCAATTGGCGATAATACTGTCGACAAGCTGAAGACACAGGTGAAAGGTTTTTCTGATATTCCGATCACAGAAAAGATGTTGAAGAAGAACAAACTTGGAGCTGCCATGGCTGCGGTATGTGATATGGGAGAGATTGAGAGGGAGGTGCGGGATAACCTGAAAAATGGCCTTCCGGTCATAGGATTCTTCAAGGGTAAGCAGATGTGGAGCTGTTTTTTATTTGAAAAGACAGAGATCCCTAAGGGAGAGATAAGCCCTGAACCTGATACGGGAAAAGATACACTTGGCATATATAAACTTAAAAAGTCATATATTCATCCTGAGGTGGAGAAGCTTGCCGATGATATGATGGAGGTGGCTCACAGCGATGTGTACCAGAATGTGATAGACGTATTTGGCGATGGAAAGAGTGATGGATTTATTTGGAAGGACAGGATATACGTCTGCCGGCGTGAAAAGACCACAGGTATACCGTATGGACTCATAATGGGAATTGCACTTGGAATAATTTACGGAATGCTGTTTGACAATCTTGCACTTGGAATATCGCTAGGGGCATGTTTTGGAATAAGTTTCGGGATGATCTGGGGGACGTCCACGCACAGATTTGCAGAGCATGTAGTGAATGATGTTAATGGTGTGGATGAAATAAAAAACAGTGACGTGGATGAAGAAAATAGCGGTGTGAATCTTGAAAAAAACAGTGGTGAGTGTCGTAAAAAGGTTAGTGATGATAGAAAACACGTGGCTAAATAAGCTGGAGGTGATATGGATGCCGCTGTACAACAGGCTTAAGGAATACAGGGCGAAGCTGGGTGTGAATCAGCAGGAGATGGGCGCATTGGTGCAGACATCAAGGCAGACGATAAGCCAGATAGAGAGGGGAGATTACAGCCCATCGGTGACACTTGCGCTTAAGATCGCAAAGGTGTGCGGTGTGAGTGTGGAGGATATTTTCCAATATGAGGAGGATAGGACATGAAAGATACTGAAAAGAAATTGAAGAAGAGTAATGTGAAGATATATGTTATATTTGCGGTTATTGTTCTTGGCAGTTTGATAGGCGGTTTTTTTGCCGGCCGGCAGGTTGGGGCAAATAAAGAGACTCTGGAAAGCATTGACTGGGATTTGATGTGGAGACTCATATCGGTGACACTGCCGATTGTATATACGGTGGTCATGGCTGCTTTATTTGTAGTTACATTTGTCATGTATGGCAGGATAAAGTCGGCGGTGAAATCCTGGGATGGCGATGATGAGGATGTGATCGATGGGATCGAGAGAAAGATAACACTTGCCTCGTTTCTTCCGTGTATGGCGGCATTTACAGGTTTTCTTGTGTTTCCAATATGTATATATGCCGCTGAAAGAACGGGCGGCGCCGCAAAGTTTACGTGGTCTGCAATACTTTCTGAGCTTATATTCATGGTGACACTTGTTCTGTACTGCGTGGCGGAAAAGCTTCTGGTGGATGAGGAGAAGAGGCTTAATCCTGAGAAAAAGGGAAATATATTTGATGTGAATTTCAGGCGGGACTGGGAGCAGTCCTCCGATGAGGCAGAGCTTATCATGGCGGCGAGATCGTCGAAGAAAGGTTTTATGGCTGGGATTAAGGCGTGTTTTGTGCTGTGGGTGATCACATTTGTGTGTATGTTTGCATTTGACACGGGGGTGCTGCCAGTGGCTGCGGTGAGCATAGTTCTGGTTGTCATGTATGTGGCGTATGGTGCTGCGCTGGTAAAGCTTCAGAGATAATATTATATCTAATTGGTCATTACAAGTGATTGTGGGAATATTTTAAAGATATAAGAATAGAAAAGAGGATATTGGGTCAATAATATCTATGCAATATGAAATGTCAGAAGAAGTATTTCATAGGAAAGGGGTATTGCTATGATATTAAAGGAGAAAGAGAAGACAGTTATCCAGGATCTTCAGACACAGGAGAAGTCATGTGTGGAGAAGTACGGACGATACGCAGAGCAGGCGAAGGATCCTGAACTGAAAAATCTGTTTCAGACTATACAGAAGGAGGAGCAGAAACACTATGATTCACTCACCCAGGTTCTTGATGGCCAGATCCCTCAGTGTGACTGCAATGACAGCGACGGCAAAGATTATGAGCCTAAGCAGACATACAAGATGATGGACGATTCCGAGGACAAGAAGAATGATGCGTTTCTTGCAACCGACTGTATCGGCACTGAAAAGCTTGTGTCAGGAGAATACAACGGAGAGATATTTGCATTTGGCGAGAGTGCGGTCAGAAAGCTGCTGGCGGACATACAGATCGAGGAGCAGAACCACGCAGAGATGCTCTACAAGTACAAGGTTGCAAATGGGATGGTGTAGGGAAAATTCTGAAAGCTGTCAATACAGTCTGTGAAATACGGACGGGTTGATAGAGGTCCCAAATAAATATTAACAATGGAGGATATGTATCGTATGTGGTAGATATCCTCTTTTTTGTTGTTGATAATTATATAGGATGGTCAAAACTCTTTGTTTTACATTTAGGTTTTATACATGGATGTATTCACAAAATGGGTAACTAAATGTAGAATGTTATTAAGAATTATTATATAAAGCAGCAGACAGCCTAACTTAAATAGGATGTAAATATGTGGGATAACGTTTACAGATAGGAGAACGTGGCGTGAAAAGAAAGATTTACAGTGTATTGTATGTAGCAATATTTGCACTGCTGATGTCCGGGTGTAACATGTCAGGTGTTACTGATGGATGCAGATCGGCGGTTAAGGGAAATACTGTGGCAGATGAAGAAAACACGGAATCTGAACAAGATACTACTGTGGCCACAGGAAAAAACAAAGGGGCAGAAAAAAATTTAGCAAAAGAAAATTTTGCAGATTCAGATAAGACTCCTGAAGAAAAGATTGCTTTTGGTGTAGGGGTTGCTGATATACCAGAGTATTCGGGAAAGGCGTACTGTGAGGTGAACGGCAATGTGCCTTATTTCAGTGAGGACGAGTTGGTCACCGAAGCATTTGAAAATTACAGTGAACTGGACTCCCTTGGCAGATGCGGCGCGGCATATGCAAATATCTGTAAAGAACTTATGCCGACAAAGGAGCGCGGTGAGATCGGTATGGTGAAACCGTCGGGATGGCATACGGTGAAGTACAGTGACAGGATAGATGGCAATTATTTGTACAATCGATGCCATTTGATCGCATATCAGCTTGCGGGGGAGAATGCAAATGAGAAAAATCTGATAACCGGAACAAGGTATCTGAATGTGACTGGAATGCTGCCATTTGAAAATGCGGTTGCTGATTATGTGGAGAGTACAGGTAATCATGTGCTGTACAGGGTGACACCTGTATTTGACGGTGATAATCTTGTTGCCTCGGGGGTTCATATGGAGGCTGAGTCCGTGGAGGACAAGGGCGCCGGGGTATGTTTTAATGTGTATGTGTACAATGTCCAGCCGGGCGTGGTGATCGACTATGCGACCGGTGACAGTGAGGCGGATCCGGGATATGCTGCGGCGGGCGATGAAACGGATGCTAAGGGACGTGATGAAGAGCAAGATGATGCTCAGGCAGCAGAAACTGGAACAAGCGCGGAAATTCAGGATACAGAGTCAGATATAGGCAATGAAAAATCGGAGATCCGGACGGATGCAGCAGATGAGGATACGTACATAGTCAACACCAACACCGGAAAGTTCCATAAACCGTCATGCAGGAGCGTGAAACAGATGAAGGAATCAAATAAGTCCGAGAGGACTGCAACCAGGGATGAGCTTATCTCTGAGGGATATGTGCCTTGTAAGAACTGTAACCCGTAGTTGAATATGTTGGTGAGTTCTGTTACACTCAGACCAAATTACAAGAGAGCTGCATAGGATAGTTACCGACATTAAGAAAGATGGAGCGGTAGGTCTTGCATATATGAAGAGTGTGGAGATAGAGAAAAGGATAAGAGAAGAAGGTCGCTCTTTGATAGTTAGGGTTTTTAAATGCACTAAGGAGAATGGTTATACGACAGTCAGACGGTTGATCGAAGCTGGGGATGATGAAGAGACGGCTGCCACAGCCATAGAAATGCTGAATATATAATTATATATTAAAATAGAAGCAATATATAGAACAACCACTGATATAACAGACTATATCAAGTGGTTGTTTTTTAGGATAAAGCACATATTTTATCAGAACATTATGTATGGGGAAAAATTTATCGAAATACCACTTGACAACAGAGAGATAATATATAAAATATAACAGTGCAATATAACACTGTTATATTCGTGAAAAGCTAAGCCTGAAGAGATATGACTTTTGTATTTGAAATCTGTTCTGATAGGGAACGTTGCATATTAAATGATATATAGGGGGTTCTATGACAGAAAAAGCAGAAAACACAAGACAAAACATATTGAATACAGCGCTTACTCATTTCCTTGAGCACGGTTTTTCGGGGGCATCACTCAGAAGCATTGTGAAGGATGCCGGACTTACAACAGGTGCATTTTACAAATACTATCCTACAAAGGAGGCACTTTTGACGCCCTGATAGATCCGTATGTGGAGGAGCTGTATAGGATATATGACAGCGTACTTGAGGAATTTCAAAGTTTGCCGCCGGAGAAGCAGACAGAGAACATGGCAAGCGCAGCTGGAAATGGAATGGAGCAGATGGTGAATTATGTGTATGACCATTATGATAATTTCAAACTTTTGCTGCGATGCAGCGACAACGAGAAATATGGAGATATGATACACAATCTGGTTGACAGGGAGATGAGATCTTCAGAGCAGTATGCGGAGGAGATGCGCAGAGCTGGAGTGGATATACCAGACATAAGCGATAGTCTTTGTCATATGATATACAGTGGATTTTTTTCAGCGATATTCCAGATAATAGAGCATGACATGAATCGAGAGACAGCGATAGAGAATGTTGGAAAACTTAAGAAATTCTACACTGGAGGCTGGGAGAGAATATGGAATGTGAGTTTTCCGGGGTAGTATAAGGCGACGGATATATTAAGTATGTATGCGGGAAGGGAGAAGCCTGGACCGCATAATTTTTAAATATGTGGTTAGAGGAAACTAATATAAATAAGCAAAGGCGAACCTGTTTCCCAGATAAGCTGATGCAGGGCGGAGCTGGTACTAATGGGGTCAGGCACCTTGTTAGCGAGGGTGCCTAGCGAGGGTGCCTGACCCCATTGTTTGAAGGGGTGCCAGACCCAATTTTATGCAAAGGTGCCAGACCCCATTGTTAGCGAGGGTGCCAGGCACCTTGGTTGAAGAGGTGCCAGCCACTGTTGTTAGAAGAGGTGCCAGACCCCGTTGTATGCGAGGGTGCCAGGCATCATGTTTGAAGAGGTGCCAGACCCCGTTGTTTGAAGAGGGGTCTGACCCCTTTTGATGTAGGTGCAGACTTTCATACAGAAAGTCTGCACTCAAGATAAAAGGAGGAGAAAAAAGTGGAAGAAAAGAAGAAATCAGCGGTGAGCTGGGTCCTCACATGGGCGGGACAGAAGAAGTCATCCTATGTGTGGAGCGTCATTTTGGCGGTTATCAATGTAGTATTCAAGATAGTTCCGTATTTCATCATTGCGGACGTGGTCAGGATGTTCCTTGGCGGGGATAAGGATCTCAGGAAATATATGGTGAAGGCTCTTATCATAGCGGGATCATTTATACTTGCAGAGCTTTGCCACAGCGTATCAACGGCATGTTCACACAAGGCGACATTTACAGTGCTTGCAAATATCAGAAAGTCATGCTGCGACAAGCTTGCAAGGGTGCCGCTTGGATACGTGAAGGATACACCGTCGGGCTCATTCAAGAACATTATGGTGGAGAGAATAGACAGCATAGAGACAACGCTGGCGCATGTCGTGCCTGAGTTTACATCCAATCTGCTGGCGCCTATCATCGTCATCGTGTATTTCTTCATGATTGACTGGAGACTTGCGTTGTTCTCGTTTATTCCGATTATCGTTGGATTTGCGACATACATGGGCATGATGATCGACTTCCAGGAGAACTACAACAGGACGGTCGAGAAGACCAAGGCGCTGAACGATGCGGCAGTGGAGTACATAGATGGAATCGAGGTCATCAAGGCATTTGGCAGGACGGAGAGCTCATATGCCAAGTTCACAAAGGCGGCAAAGGAGAACGCAGACTCGTATATCAACTGGATGAAGAAGTGTTCATTTTTCCAGGCTGCCATGTTTGTCATCACACCGTACACACTTGCAACAGTCCTTCCGATTGGTGCGCACTATGTGTCAAATGGTTCGCTCACCACTGCGGATTTCGTTGTGTGTATCATCCTCTCACTTGGAATAGTCGGCCCACTGCTCACCATCGGTTCATACACTGACGATCTGGGCAAGCTGTCGACAGTCATAGGAGAGGTGACAGGAATCCTGGAGCAGCCTGAACTCGTGAGACCTGAGCACACAAATGCACAGCCAAAGGACAATGGAATAAAGGTTACAGATATCACATTTGGCTATCACGACAAGGAGATACTTCACGGCGTGAGCATGGATATCACGGCGGGAACGGTAAATGCGATAGTCGGTCCGTCGGGAAGCGGAAAGTCTACAATAGCCA
>CAKQQK010000121.1:0-6822 GCA_934270935.1 uncultured Coprococcus sp.
TTCTAAATACTACCACACCGAGGTGTGTATGTCAACAACTTTTTTCTTTTTTTCAACATTTTCATGTGATAAAAGAAGAATTCAGCTATCGATCAATGCTGTTTACGACCAGCAAGTGAAACTATACTAAATATCGCCCAATATGTCAACTACTATTTTCAAAAAAATATTCTTTTTATATACATATGACAAAACGTCGTTTTCATCTATCATTGACATCATCTGATTTCCCCACGGAAATGCTGATAAAAATGTGATTACAAGCATCGCAAGCCACACAATGAGTATCCCTTGTGCAAGACCAAACACAGCCCCACCTGCCCTGTCTATTCCACCAATAACAGGCACACCTGACAGGATATTTGAAATGCCCAGCGCAATAAGCAGTACAATGCCGATGATCACCACCGTAAGAATATACGCTATCCCGTTCATAACCATATCCGTCAGATAATCTGTCACATAATCCAGATATTTTTCAGTATTATCTTTTCCGCCTGGATTCTTTTTGTCTCCACTACGTATATAATCCTTCACAATCTCCGGTAAATTTAGTTTCTCTATATAGTCTTCCTGTTCATATACAGACAGTCTATCCTGGACATCTTCAAGTCCAAGATTATTTTCTATCTTATTATGAACTACATTTCTAATCTCCGTATGTTTACAGAGTAAGTCACCCACATATGGATTACATATATTTGCGAGCACTATTGCTCCAACTATCCCCACTGCGCTTACTGCGCTTTTTATCAGTCCACGTCTAAGTCCAACAAGCACACATATAAGTACCACGGCTGTAGCTGAGAGGAGCATCAAATTCATATATACACACCCTTCCCTACATTCCTTTTAACTGTATAGTCTGCGTTTCATTCTCAAATATAACCACATACTCTTCCTTGTTGGAATCCGGGACCACATTCACAAGATTCTTTTTAAAAGAATACTGAAATTTTCTGCTTCCATTCAATCTGAAAATAGAGCAATCCATATCTCCCAAAACTATTATCTCATCCTCTGTTGCGTATATTTTCTCAAATGAATCGGCATAATCCATTTCCGACTTGAGCTTTCCCGAATCATCATATACGTACATTTTATACTTAGTTTTATTATCCTGATCAGATAAGGCAATGTATCCTACACACGAAGAATTATAGAAAACGCCCTGCATCTCTCTGGACTCCAGATCTATAACACTCTTCTCATCCGGTTTTTCTTTCATCGTATACATTCTTATATCTTTATTGCCAAAGCATGCGATATTGTCATTATCAATAAATTTCACTATAGGGTATATTGAATTATCAACGGCATAACTTCCCATCATTCTGTCAGCATTCTCATTCTGTCCAACAGACCCAAAGTTATACATGGCTATCACAGACTGAACCTGTGTTCCCTGGACTTTCATGTAACTTGTAACCAGTTTCTGGCCATCATTTGACAAATCTATATCCATTGGATATCCACTCTTTTCTATAGAAGTTTTAAGCTCATATATAACGCTGCTGTCTTTATCGTATCCATTTATATAATTCCCGTCTTCTCCTACAAGAACCAGGCTATACACCCCCTGCGAGGCGATATCCACATTCGATATATCATACGCCAGCGTCTGTCTGCTGACTTCACCATCAGTATTAAATACATATACATCTTTTCCATTCATATCAGCCACAATTGCATAATCCCCGCATACCTCAGCGTGAGGCATCTTCATTGCATAACTGACATCCCATTTTATAACGCCTTTTTCATCTATGTACGCCGCTCCATCTTTAGTGACCTTGAGCACATTTCCTGCAAAGACAAGATAATCAGCTATATTATCCCCAGAGGTTTCCGTGGAAGAAATAACTTTATATTGGGTATACGTCTTTATCAAATTATATCTTATCAAAGCTGTTACAAGCCCGACTATAATCACTAACAAAGCTACAGTCATGATAAGTCTGCCCTTCTTCCCCATGGCCCGTCTGACTTCTATAACATTACTGTCTGTGCCATCTCGTCCTATGTGTTCATTTCCATCAGCACTATCATAATCCATATCATCAAGATCAGCTTCTATATAATCAGCCTGTGCACTGTCTTTGCTGTCTTTGCTGTCTTTCCCAATGTTTTTTATATCTTTTTCATCTTTTTTTCCGAATAATTTCATGTTTATTCCTCTGTTTCTTTAACACCAGATCATTTTAATTCACTGTATATCTATTATCTTTGTCTATGTAAAAAGCACGCTCATTATAGCATTTTTAATCTACATTTGGAATAACCAATTTCTGCCCTTCATAGATTGGATCATCTATGCCAAGTCCATTCGCAGACGCAATATCTTCAACTTTCTCCACATCACCATACATTTTTATCGCTATGCTCACAAGAGTATCCCCCGTCTGCACAACATATACATTATCCCCATAATCTGTCATATCAGACTGAGTTTGATCATGCGTCTCATCACTCTCCGTTTCCGATTCCGTCAGCACATCCCCGGCAGTCCCAGCCTCAGCCGCATCAGTCAAGTCTTTTCCTTCTTTAAGTACATCATCTGACATCACACTGTCTGTAGCAACGTCATTTTTTTCCGCATGATTTACCGCATAACCTCCTGCATCTCCCCCAATAGAATCAGACATGCGTCCACTGTCCACAAACACCTGTACTTCACTGTGCCCCTCTGAATTGCTTATCTTATCTCCAATCCTGTTTACTGTTTCAGGAGATATATACCACAGCGCCCCCGCAGCAAGCGCACACACAACTGCAAAGCAGGCTGCAGCCTCGCCAATTCTATTTTTTCTTACCCCCACATTCCCAGTCTTGTCCTTCTGCCGGAAATTTTCCACCACAGTCTTGTCCTTTAGTAATAAATTATTCTGAGCCGCATCCAAAGAGCTGTTTTTCCGACTTATTATGTAATTCTGCATTTTTTCATTTCTCACATAATAAATATAGTAACCTTTTTCCCTCATCCAGTCTCCATGTTGATAATAATAAAACGCCTCATCACACTCGAGAGAATCCATAAGGAACAATAGTTTATCCTCCCCCTGGAAATTTTCTCTGTGCAATTTTTTCATTTGATCATTTATAAGCGCAGAAAAACCCATTCTGGACAAAAACCATCCAACTATCGCCAGGTCATCGAAATATTTGTTTATCTCTGAATATATGTTGCTCCACACGCCATCGCCAAAATGTATCACAGATATATCAAACTCTAGATTCTGAGCATCTACCGCCCCACTCACAAATATCACTTTCCCCTGTCCATCATCATACACTTTGCCAAGGAGAATCGCCCCACGACAGTTCATATTCCCCGGCGAAGCTATCTTTCTCAGATATGTCATGACATAATCTTCAACATATATTTTATAGTTTCCCGGTGCATTTCCCACCTGCCTGATATTCTTTGGCAATTCATATCCGCATCTTCCAGCCGGCACATCTGTGCCACCTTCATTGGTCTCATCATATATAATCTCTATCATTGAAGTCCACCCTCCTGTTAAACTTTGTAGACTGAATGATAGCATTTTTGATAAATATTTTCTTAGAAAAAACTGTCACATTTTGTTCTGTATCGTTCCTTTTTTTTCTGGCAATTACTACATATATCACCATTCTGATTCAAGAATATGATCCGCCATGTGTAAACTTTGCAAATTTTGGAAATACTCTATACTATAAACAATCACCCAGGAGTTGTGTATGAACACATCGAAAAAGAAAGCCTGTCAAACTGAATATTTCAATCCCGAAAGTCCCGATGCAAGCAAACTCATTTCCTCAAAGATATCACATCTCTTGTCCCAGGAAAAATACAACACAGATGACATTGTTGTACTCTGCATCGGAACAGACAGAGCAACCGGCGACGCTCTTGGACCCATAACAGGAAGCCTGCTCACCCAGGCATGCGGCACCAGCAATATATATGGGACTCTGAAAAACCCTGTACACGCTCTGAACCTGAGAGAAAACATCCGCAACATCTACGCAACGCACGATTTTCCCACAGTAATTGCCATTGACGCCTCTCTTGGGAATCATTCCGACGTTGGTCTTATAACGCTCTCAAGTGCGCCTTTGTACCCCGGAATAGGTGTAAACAAAAAACTCCCGGCAATTGGAGATATCTCCATTACCGGGATTGTAAATCTTTCTGGGAAGCCTGGACTAAGTCTTTTACAGAGTACCAGGCTATACACCGTGAGTACCATGGCCACTTGCATAGCCAGATCTCTGTTAAATATCATAAACTGATATTTTATACGCGTCGATCAACTTGCAGATATACTAATTTTCTCCTTTGTACACCTCGATAGCACCAGATACAGTGCTGGCTGTGCCCTCCTCCATAATAGCTATAAGATCAGTAAGCTTCTCCTCTGTGCAGAGATCCCTTCCCAGAAATGTGACATAACTGTCAGTCAGATGACTCTGCATATCAGCAAGATTTCCTTCCATAGCATTGATTTTCTCGTCAAGCACTTTCAGCTCTTCCTTGAGCGAAGCTATCTTTGGCTGTCTTCTTCCTGTTATCTCATCCGTGATAACCTGTTTTGTATCATTTTCAAATACCTTTATAGCCTCAAGCTTCCGATTGCTAATCTCTTCTCTCTCTGCTTCAAGCTCACTGAGTTTTTCATCATACTTTCCAAGATTATATACACTCTCATCCTTATCTCTTGTTATAGAATTCCTGATCACATTAATCTGTCTGTTATTCGCTTTGATCTTATTTCTGAGTGCCCTGCCCTCTTTTACAATTTCCAGATGCTTTACCTTTGCAGCATTAAAAACTATAAAGTAAATTATAAATTCAAATATAATTATAGCCATACTTATGACTATATACGCCAACGTATGAACACCTGTCTTGAACACCGTATACGAAAGTACTGCAGACACAAGTGCAGGCACACCGCCGCAAAACAGAAGTATAAGCAAAAGCAGTTTAAATATCTCACCAGCCCCACTTGGAGCAAACATGCAATAGAAGAAACCCGTATTACAGAACCCAGATACGTGATTCTGCTTAAAGAGTTCTTTTGCCTGAAGCTTCAGCTGCCGGTTACTCTCATTTAGAGATGCAGTCTCACTCTCTATCCTGTTGCCCATACGTTCACTTTTTTTCTTATCTTTCTTAGACTGAAGCTGTCTTATCTTAGCACCATTTGCTGAAAGCTGCTCATCGTATCCGTCTTCTATCTCATTCTTTCTATTCTTTAAAGTAGAACTAATCTCTTCTGCAAGTCCCTTCTCTTCCTGAGAGATGCTGCGGGAAGTCTTTTTCTGTGCGCTTCTCGCCTGATCCAGATTGTCCTGCATATCATCAATTGCAACAACCAATTCCTTTGCCTTTATAAGATATTCCTGATTTTCCTGGAAAACATTGTCCGATCCCATACAGACCTCCTTTATTTTCTTTGCATATTATCTTTATAATAACAAATGGTCAATTATTTAACAACAGAATTTTACAAAATCAGACTTATTGCAGCATTGTTGTCTTATATTCAGAAAACACATTAGGGGAAACCCATTTTCACCATTTTGATCACTCTATTTTCACAGTTTATTAATTGAAACTGGAACAAATATATTCTATAATCTAATTATACATTTTGGGGTGTTTAATCTGTTTTTCATATCGTGAGAACGACTGCTTAAATAACACTGACTGATTTTACAAGGAGAAGCTACATGAATATTTTATTTTTTCTCACACCAAAAAGTGAGGTTGCATACATTGAGGATACTTTTTCTCTTAGACAGATACTCGAGAAGATGGAGATACATCGGTATTCTGCAATTCCGATTTTATCCAACACAGGAGAATATGTTGGAACCATAACAGAGGGCGACATTTTATGGTACTGCAAGCGCAATTCAATGAGTGCACTGAAGACAGCGGAGAACATATTTCTGGCTGACATTCCAAAGAAGTTCGAATACGCTTCAGTATCCATCAATTCCAACATGGAGGATCTGATTGCAAGAGCCATGGCTCAGAACTTTGTTCCTGTTGTAGATGACCAGAACAAATTCATCGGTATAGTCACAAGAAAAGATATCATCGGATACTGCTACAAGAAATTAAAATAGGGGCTGCAAAAGCAACCCCTTATTTTTTTGCTGCAGACTCTTTACAGCGTATATGTTAAATTTCTCCGGTTCTGTTCACCGCACTTACAAGAGCGTGTACCGATGCATCTATGATATCATCCTTTATTCCAGCCCCCCATGTAACAGTTCCATCTTTCTTCTCTATCCCTACATACGCAACCGCCTGTGAGTTTGATCCAGACTGAAGAGAATGCTCCTCATAGCACACAACCTTAAACTGTATGTTAAAATGCTTCTTAATAGCATTGCTGACAGCATCAAGACGTCCGTTTCCTTTGCCATGATATACCTTCTTCTCGCCATTCTTGAGTATGGTTATCTCTGTCGATATTCCATCTCCCTGTACAAAATGGTTCTCAAGCATCTTTATAGGTCCATCAATATTTACGTATGTATTCTGGAATATATCAAGCACCTCTTTAGGACTGAGTTCCTTGTGCTCCTTGTCAGATACATCCTTAACAGTATATCCCAGATCCTCCCTGAATTTGGCAGGAAGGTCAAATCCATATTTCGTCTGAAGGATGAATCCGATTCCTCCTTTTCCTGACTGGCTGTTTATTCTGATGACATCTCCGTCATATTTTCTTCCTATATCCTCAGGATTAAGCGGCAGATATGGGCAGGTCCACATTCCATCACCCTGCTCTTTTCTGAACTTCATGCCCTTCGCAATTG
>CAKQQK010000122.1:0-6744 GCA_934270935.1 uncultured Coprococcus sp.
AGTATCATCAGAACATATAATGCAACTAAGATTATACATACAATTCCCGGAATTGACAACAGACTATATCCAGTCATGACCCTGTAAAAACATGGAACGATGACGCAAAGGAAAATGACGCACACCGGCAGCAGCCTCGCCCTCACTATCCTGTTCATCATATCCACCCTGGATTCGTTGTCACAGAATATCTTCTCATCCCCGTTCATCTCACTGGCTTTCTTCCTGAAGTAGCTGTATCCGCTATAGTCTGACAGATACTCCCAGCCACAGTCCTCGAACATCTTTATGTACTCTACCTTGTCAGCCTTTCCTGCCTGACAGTAATCCAGCTGATATACCACATCCTCCGGCTCACACGCCTCGAATTCATACACTCCGATACCCGATATCTTACTAAGCTTCCAGCCATTTTTATGTTCCTGTCTCAGAAAGTCAGCCTCTTTCTCATACTGCACTATGGAGAAAAATCTTATCATCTTCTTCGTTGTTTTATCCTGCTTACTCACTGTAGTTCCTCCCTTGAATTCCTATACAATCGCTCTATCCTCGCAAGCTCTATATCAAGGACCTCCCTGCCGAGATCAGTGATCACATATATCTTTCTCTTGTCCTCCTCCGCCACGTATCTTATCAGTCCATCCTTCTCCATCTTGGACAGACTTCCGTACATGGTTCCCGGGGCAAGTATGATCTCATCTCCCGTCATCTTCCGAACCTTCTGGACTATTCCATATCCGTGATTCGGCGTCCTCAGACATAGCAGTATATAGAATCCGGTCTCTGTCATGGGTACATATACCTTCTTTATATGTGCATCCATAAATAAGTGCTCCTTCCAGCGTACAGACAATAAACAACTGTCTCTATTCTACACTTTTTTTCACCGGGCTTCTATATATCGCAGTGCGATACATAGAACTATATCGTACTGCGATATACATGTCAATATTTTTATAAAAACAAAAACATCCGGCACATTTATATCTGTGCCAGATGTTCCAACTTTGCTATATTATTTGCGGCTTATAACAACCGACTTTATCTTGCTCCATTTGCCGACAATCTGTTTTGTTCCGATCTTCTTATATGCGTAGACTCTCACATAATACTTCCTGCCAGGTACAAGCTTGCTGACGCTTTTGCTCACCACAGAATTGCTGGTCGTTTTAACCTGAACCACATTATTCTTGAAACGCCAGTCGCTTGAGTATTGAAGCACATATCCTGTAGCCCTGGTATCCTTATACCAACGAACGGTCATCTGTCCCTTTGCTGTCGACTTCAGATAACTTACAACCTCAGTATGCGGTCTCACAGTCACAACTATGTTTTTGGAAACCTCCTCATAGGCACCGTCCCCGTCTGAAGCTACGACTATAACCACCTGTCCATATCCCTTAAGTGTCACAACACCACTTGCACTTATGGTTGCAACATTCTTGTTGAGTGATCTGTATGTCAGCTTGCAGCCGCCACTGGACTTCGCGCCAAGCGCAAATGGCTTTTCGCCATATATCTTTGTCACATTATTTGCTACGATAGTCTGTGGATATCTATATTCCAGCCCCTTTTCCTTGAGTACAGTCTCCACCGGACTTCCCTTCTCACAGATAAGGACAATACTATAACATGATACAAATGCATCCTCCGAAATATCAGTCACAGAAGATGGAATATAAAATCTCTCCAATGTCCCACAGCTAAAGAAGGCCAGCTTATCCAGCTTTTTCAAAGTATCTGGAAGCTGAACATCTGTAAGATTGTCACAGCCGCCAAATGCACACTCGCATATCTCAGTGACATTCTCCAGGACGACACTTTTCATCGATCTACACAACAGGAAACACAGATTCGGAACCACCTTAACATTTTCAGGTATCGTTATCTCCTGGAGTGCCGAGCAATCTGCAAATGATCGTATTCCAAGCGTTTTAAGGCTCTTCGGCAGCTTGACCTCCTTTAAGGAAGTGCAATGCTCAAATGCCGCGTCACCAATTGAAGTCACTGACTCCGGAATAACCACACTCACAATTGACGTATTACTCACAAATGCTTCTTTACCGATAGATGAAACTGATTCCGGGATCACTACACGGCTGTCAGTTCCATTGTACTTAACCAGCACGCCATCCTTGATCTCAAATTCAGACGATACGGCTGCGATCTCTGAATAACTCGCTGCCCCTTTTTCAGCAGCCAGCGCATATATCTGTCCACCACTGCACAAAGCCGCAGAAAGCGCCACTGCCACCACAAGTAATCTCTTTTTCAACATAGCATTCTCGATATATCCCCTGATATATCTTCCTCCCTTTATAAAATAATAAATATTATACGGGATGTTAAGAATGATTGCAATCAGCGATTCTTGCACAAATATATTATTTTATTTTACCAAATATCTCATATATGATCACATCCCTCATCCGTTCCATGGTCTCCTCATATACGACTTCATGAAGGATCTCCCTGCCCTCTGCACCGAGGACATATATCTTTATAAGATTCGCAACCACGGCAATATTAATGTCCGGTCTTACTCCATCAAGCCACTTCATAAATTCCGTTCCGATCGCCTGCTCGCGCTGTAGATTCGGCCTTGCCTGCTCCGGCAGCATCTCCAGAAGTTTTTTTTCATCCTCCGGAGTGAGGCTTGGAAATACACTGTATTTTTCGTCTATCATCAATCTCAGATATGCCCTCGCCTCGTCCGGTCCGGCCTTTTCTTTGCCGTTTAAAGCCAGATTCATAAGATTTGGAATTATCTTTCTTCTATATTTAATTACCTCATAAACATATTCCTCTTTTGAAGGAAAGAAATTGTAGAAAGTGCTCACACCAATGCCCGCAGCCTCCGTTATCTTTGCCACCGACATATGTGTCATTCCGTACTGCTTCAGCAAATCAAAACCTGCATCCAGCATCTTCTCTCTATATACCGCACGTTCTTCCTCTGTAAACACTCTCTTTGCCATGTGAACCCCCTAAGGTAAAATCATAACTACTCGTTTCTATTATTTTCCTTCAAAGACTCCACCATGTCAATCCTGGATATTTTCCTTTTCTGGAGGAACAGCGACAGTTCATATGTGATCCATGTGAATATGAATCCCAGAACCAGAGCCTTCACCGTTACCACAGGTGAAAGAAGCATTCCGTAATTTTCTATGGTATCTGAATATCCAACCTTTACAAATGCATATGCCGCAGGAATTCCTATCAGGAAACCTATGCACACAAGGACATGATTGACGTTCAGCACCCTGTTCGATATCTCTTTTCTGCTAAATCCAAGCACCTTCATGACCGATATATTTGTTCCTGTCTCAGACACTATCATATTTATGACGAGATAAAGGATAAATACACCAAGCACTATTCCAAGAACCTCTATACCTATGATTATAGCATTCATCGGTGCCATTATATTTTGCATTGTGTCCGCAGATACAGCCATACTCGTCTCACTTGCAACAAGGTCCTTGTCAAGATCCAGCTTTTCATCACTGATGATACAGTTGTAAGTTCCATCATCCACACCGGCAAGCTTTGTCGCATTGTCTCTTGATGTGTAGAGGTAACAGTGAGTATTGTCCGTTACAACACCACTTATCTTAACCTTGTGTTCCTTCAGATCTGCAATATTATAAAATGTAAACTCATCCCCCGGCCTCACTCCATAAGTCTCAGATGCCGCACTTGTGAGATAATATTTGTCCAGATCCAGTTTTTCACCTGTGTCTGTCTCATCAGGAAAATACTTTGATCCCTCATCTATTCCCTGGGTAGATAACTGAACCGTGTTATTTTCAACTTCATAATAATTCTGGAACAGAGCCTCACCTTTATCCGGCGTTCCATTTCCAAGAGAATTCAATCTGTAAAGATATTCGTATTTGACTGAACTTGTAAGACCGTCATGCATAAGGCTGTCCAGACTGTCCCGCATGATAAGTCCTGTAAGGATACAGAACGCTGCAACACACACACCTATGACCGTCACTACACTTCTGCCAGGGTGTCCCAGAACGCTTCTCACTCTCATCTTGAGCTGTGTCCTGGCATGACTGTTTCTCATGATACGTATTGCTCTGCTATTCTTGCCTGTATTTCTGAGGAGGTCAACAGCGGATTTTCTCAGCAGTTTTGAGGCCTGCACAGCTATCGCCAGACAATAGATCAAAGATGGCAGGATAAGAGCAGCCAGTACCGCAGCTACATCATATCGCACTGTATAATTTATTTTTTCAAAATCATATGCTATATAGAAATATGTTATGGCCTTCGTGACCGGAATAGCAGCAATCGTTCCAAGCACACTTCCCACAATTCCCGGGAGCAGACCAAAACGCATATAATGTCCTACTATCTGTTTTCTTGAAAATCCAAGAGCTATGAATGTTCCAAGGAGATACTGCTCATTTCTGATATTTCTCCCGAGTACCATAACTATCAGTGCCAACACTATTATGAACATGATCGGCGCATACATAGTTGCCATATTTGATACGGCATCGCCCTCGTTTACAGGCATTGATATTCTTGTATTTGTTGTTGCCGCAAGGTAACTTGCTATGACATAATCGTCGTTTAACTTTTCACGTACTTCTTTATCGTTATCCCTGTTATACTTTATTGAATAATATCCAGTCTCATCAGCATCTATTTTGTCGTAATCATCATGTGTCACAACCATGACCGCAAATTTATCTTTTTCAACATACCCCGACAATTTCTCAAGCATATATATGTAATCTGCCTTGGTCGCAAATGCTGACACTTTATATGAATACTTTCCAAGGTCAACCATGTCGCCAGCCTTTATGCCATGGATATCAGCAAAGTCCTGTGTTATAAGAGCCTCACCATCTTCCGGCATGCTGCCGTCCCTCACATCACACAGATTGAGTTTTTCCGGCATATCAAATATCCTTACCGTAAGGCCGTCCAGGTCGCTGCCACTTATCTTTACATCTTTATATCTGCTGTATTCCATGATCACATCATAATCGTTCTCCAGAGTCCTCATATCATCCTCTGATATCGGCTTATATGTGACAAATTCCGCATCCTCAGCCTTATATTTTTCCACAAAATCATTTATAACCTTCGTCATATTGTGGCCGGTTGATAACGGTGCCACAATGAGTATTGATATGATTATGGTCAGAATAATACTTATTATATAGAAGGAAATATTTTTCTTTACGCTTCGCACAGCTCTCTTATTGATCGTCATATTACAGCTCCATCTCCTCTACACTCTGTTTATTGTCGTTCTTGATATTTGTCACTACCTTGCCATCCTTGATCTTTATTACACGATCTGCCATGCTGGCAATATTTTCGTTATGAGTAATTATCACGATGGTTGTTCCATATGTATCGTTCATCGCCTGAATTCTTCGGAGTACATCCCTAGATGACTTTGAATCAAGCGCACCTGTGAGCTCGTCACACAGAAGAAGATCCGGTTTCTTCACCATAGCCCTTGCAATGGCCACTCTCTGCTGCTGTCCGCCTGAGAGTTCTTTAGGGAAATGCTTTTCATACTTCACAAGTCCCAGCTCATCCATCAACGTATCCACAGATAAAGGATCCTTCACAAGTTCTGCTGTCATCTCTATATTCTCTCTGGATGTAAGATCAGGTGTTAAGTTATAAGACTGAAATATAAACCCGAGTCTGTCTCTTCTATAAAGCTCAAGCTCCTTTGCTGACATCTTTTCCAGATCCTTTCCATCTACCAGCAGCGTTCCCTCTGTCGCTTTATCAAGACCGCCCAGGATATTGAGGAGCGTACTCTTTCCGCTTCCACTCGGACCGAGTATGACACTGATCTCGCCCTTGTCCACGCTGAAATCCGCATGATCCAGCGCAAATACCGCGGCCTCTCCCTTTCCATACTTCTTTACAAGATCCTTTCCTTCTATGAACATCTTTTTACCTCCTGACATATGCGAATGTTTTTTATTTTTCGTTCGCATATATGTTAGTCTATTCTAACTACCATGTCAAGTGTTTATGCGAATAATTTTTTGTTTACATTCGCATATTTATATAAATTTATTTACTAAACTCGTCATGCCATGAGGTATTACAGGTTGCTCTAAATCAGAACATGCCTGTCTTTGACAATATAAATGAGGGATTACCTATGTGTGAAGCGTTGATGCGGCTTATGAAACCGGAATTTGATGCGGCACTTGATAAGGCGTTTAATGCGAAGATCAACGAGGTTGTTGACAAAGCGGTCAATGAAGCTGTTAACAAGGCTACATCCAAATTTTTCGCTGAAAAAGAAGCTATTGTGGCTGAAAAGGACGCCCAGATAAATGAACTCAAGGCAAAACTTGCCGCGGTGGGAATTGAATAAACAAAAAGATCAGGCAACTGGTATAACACCAATCGCCTGATCTTTTTTGTGTAAATATTATATTTAAAATCTTTAAGGGAGAATCCCCCTCTCATCAATTAAGCCTCTGCCTTCTCAGCATTCTCCTTCTTCATATTAACGAGCTTCTTGATACATGTGATGGCCACGATGATACCAAGAACTATAAGGAATACTGCTACTATAAGCTGAAGTCCTTCTACAAGGAATGTTGCTGTTCCAGCCTGGAACTTCTGAATATTGCCAATTACATTGAGCACGATCGCTGTGAATGTAACAGCAAGCATTATCAGCATAGGTGGGTAGAGCATTGCGTGCTTTCTGTTTGTTGCCTTGAGGAATACTGC
>CAKQQK010000123.1:0-6649 GCA_934270935.1 uncultured Coprococcus sp.
CGCAGGTGAGAACCAGTCTGCAAGAGCGTAGATCTGAGCTACTATATTCTCCTTGTAGTACACCTTCTGAAGACCGTCCTCTATATCAGCTACCCAGTGTCTTGACTTCAGGCAGCCGAGTGTCTTCTTCGGCTGGATCTGATTGCCCGCGTATCTGAGAGAATGCTCCATGTTCATTTCCTCTTCGGTCTTCACATAGAGCTCTCTGAACACCTGCTTGAACGGCTGGACGATCTTGTTGTCAAATACATATTTCTGTATATCGTGCCATTTGCCAGTCTTGTACATGTGGAATGGATGTGCCACTGTGAGTTTTGTGTCATCTGCCAACTGTATATTTTCACCGACTGCTGATTTCTGTCCACCCGGTTGCTGATCACATTCATCACCGATGGACGTTGCCACAAATGTATTGAATCCATCCTCAGCAGCAAATCCCAGCACTACATCCTGGCCAGGTGTGCCCGTACCTTCACCACCTGCATTATCTAACTGAGCACCACCAAGGTTACTGTTATTCTCCGAATCAACATTCTTGCTATCATCAAGTTCATTTGCCCCTGACATAATACTGTCAGCCGCATTATCAAGCTCTGTCTTCACGCCATACGGCTCCGCCACCTTGAACACCAGCGCCGCCACCATGTCGTGTATAACTGGATTCTCCAGCATGCCCCTGATCTCAGCCCAGGTGTATTCCTCCTGGCTCTCCATCGCATCCTCAAGCATCGCCTTTGTACGCCTTGACTGCTCTGCCATCTGCTTCTTCGCATCCATCAGAGCCAATACATACTCATCCTTCTTGATCTTTGCCGGAACGGACTTTAACTGTTTGCCGTTCTTCTCACAGATGACAGCGCATTTGCCGCCATCCTCCATCTCAAGCCATATAGTCACTTCGCCGACCTCATGAGGCTTGAAGAATTCTGCCATATCCTGTGCCATGAGACTTTCCATGCGCAGCGTAAGTCTAGTCACATCCTGGTATCCTGCATTGATCGCCATATTCTGCATGGCGGTAGAAACTGCTGCCGCCTCGCTGGCTCTCCTCTGCGCTCCGAACTGCCTGCTCTCCTTCTTGAACTTCTGAAGGAACATGTATCTGTCCTTTATCTGCTCCTCATTCTCTATCGGCAGGATTCCCACCGCCATGAGCAGGTCCTTGTTTCTCTTTGCCTCGATCTCAGATATCAGTTCAGTCTCATCATATTTGCCAAGCGCCGCATCCGCATATTTTCTCGCCCTGGTGTGCTTTGCACCGTCCGATATGTATTTCGCCGCCTTGTATATGAGCTGGAAACGCTTGTCACCCAGCCTGTCATAGACTTCGGTAAACCACGTCCTGTCAAATGCGCCGTCGTTCAGCTCATCCACCTCAAGCGGGGTAAATCTCGCTATCATAGCCTTTCTCTTGTCATCAAATGACTCGTTCATGTGCGCCATGAAGTAATAGCATCCCGCAGTAAATCCATCCCAGCCAAGATACTCTCCAACTATATCTATCCACTCTGGAGAATACATAGCCGCCTCTATAAGCCTGGCATCACTTATATCCGTACCTGTAAGATAGGCCTTCAAAGTCTCCGCACTATCATTTGCATCAGGCACACACGCCTGAAGAAGATGCGACATACTGTTCTTCTTGCTGACCTTCTGACGGTTATAGTAATAACCGGTATTGAAATACGTTGATCTCTCCAGGGTCTCCTTGCCAAGGGCTGACAAGATTTTTACAAAATACTCCGCTCCGAATATTCTTGTAAGTCCGTATATATGCTGGGAGAATTCCGTCTCCGTATCTCCTCTTGTGAGCTCTGCAGCAAGAACAAGCTCCGACATATCCGTGTACAGCTTCTTCGCTATATCAAGCCGTGTGCTGTCCGTCTCGGAGAACTCCCCTTCCGGGCTGTGAAGAAGTATCTGCCTCACACTTCTCAGCCTTTCACGCTCCGTATATCCCCACTCATAACCTCTGGTCTGTACCTTCCTGTTGCGCTCGGTTATAAAACGCATCACGTCAGATACACATTTGAGGCTCCTATCCAGGGAATTCCCCTCAAATGCCATCTTGTACATATAATCCCTGGATATAATACCACGGCTGTATGCAGCAATGTAGTTCTGGAGACCTGGAACCGGCATGACACTTCCTGTGTGTACCCAGTAATATGAATTTCTATCATTTACAACGTCTGAAGGTATATTAAAGTTATGACACTTTGCAAGGGCATAGTTGTATGGAAACAAATGCCTGAAATCCTCTTCATTCTGCCTTGCCTCATCAGAATCCTCTTTTACGTCTAATATATCGCTGTCACCATCGATTGCAAGCCACCATGTTATTATCATGATCTGCTCATTTGTGAGCACACTTCTGTGATATACCTTTGAATCATCACCAGATATACTGCTGCCACCTTTATTCCCGCCAAATGTATATATGAGCTCATCGTTTCTTCCAAGCAGATAGTCTGCTGCCACAACAGTAAGCCTCCTCTTGTCACTATCCATCACATATCGTCTATACAGGAAACCAATTACAGCTCTGGAAATGGCAAGATATCCGAATGCCGGACATTCTTCTCTATATATATTTCCAAACATATCCGCCATAAAGCTCTCACAGTACTTCTTGAAATCCTGTTTGTCACTGTTGTAGCCATTCAGATACACGTAGAGCTGCATGCACATATACGGAGTCTGAATATTTTTCTCGTAGAAATCGATCCACAATTCCTCACATGCCACTTTGTCACGGTTCACATATATGTTTCCACCTGACTCACCAAGCAGACCGATTTCTCCGTCAGTCATCTCATACTCATCATTTTTGTGCTCATCCACAAATGCATCGAATTTTCTTAATATATTTATAACTTCTGAATCAGCTGCTGTATCTTTCTTTTTAGGCAGGAGCTTTGATTTGAGTTTTGCAAATGCACCCTCGCCCTTGGCAGTCTTGCACAGATTATCATTTGCAATTCCGCTTTCCGGGAAATACTTTTTGTACAGCTCAAGGCACTCAGCCAGATAACTCTTGTCAAATACCGGCTCATAGTCCGCATTTACATCATAGAGTCCATATCCCTCAGCTGCACCTGCCCGGTCTGCGCAGCTGTCCTTGATCTCTTTTATGAGGATTTCTTCTTTTGTGCTGATCTTTGTGCTGATACCGTCAAGACGGCACACACATTTCTTGAAGAGTTTCTGCCTGTTCTCATCATTTTTGAGCTGGAGCAGCAGGTCAAGTCCCGCTGTTCTCTTCTCCTCCTTGGAATCTGCGAGAAGTCTTCCGATGAGGCTGTCCATGTCATCACCATCAAGTTTATAAAGTATAGACAATACAGTCTCCCTTATGTCTGACTTCTTGTACTTGAGCATATTCTCAAGCTGTACATAGTTCTCAGGCGAAAGCTCCATATCCTTCACCAGCTTTGCCGCACTGTTTCTGGTATATGTCTCCTTGTCAGCAACTGCATCAACCAGAATTGCCCTCTGCCTGTCATTTGCAGGCTCTCTTATGAGGAACAGCAAAAGGATATCTCTACTGTAGGATGATGAATCTATCTCTGGGATCATAGCAGCGATTTCAGTGATCTTCTCCTCATCTCTCAGAGCGCAGGCACACATAGCCAGTCTCATGATGATGGCAGATCTGTCAAGATAAGCCACGTTCCACGGAAACACGCAAGGGGCTATCTCGAGCCTTTTCTTAGGTATGCCCGAAAGAATTCCCATGAGAATGTCATACATTTGCAGACATTCTTTCCGGCTGTCAAAATACCTGTTCACCTCGGCAAATGTCATTTTCTTAAGTTCATTGTTATACGATCTGCCGTCTTTATATATGAGACTATTCATATAAGGCTGGTAATCCGACATGAAGCTTGGCATGATGACCGCCATGGTGTCCATCTCGTCCGGGAATCTCTTGATAAATTCCTTTGCAACGCTATGTGTGTACACCTTTCCCAGACTCATCGCCCTGATATATGTGCCAAATACCAGTCTCTGATGCCTGCTGCCATCGAGCGCCAGCTTGTTCATCACATGACATGCCTCGTCCACATCAAAGAAGCCATAGCTCCACAGCGCAAGATAGATCTGCATGGCATCCTCGCCGGATAAAGCTTCACGCCTTGCATTTTCATCATTCAGATATGTATCTATAAGAAGCAGCTGCTTCTTCTGTATACGGTCAAGCTTACTCTCCTCGTCAGCCACAAGTCCTGTCCAGGTGGCTACAGCCCTCATGACAGACGCGAATCTCAAAAGATCATTCTCCTTTATCACATGGAACAGGGTCATAAATGCACCTGCCGTTCCATAATCCATATTCTCACATATCGCCTGCCTGAGTCCCTCCTGAAGCTTTGCCGCAACGAGCAGCTTCCCTACCGCCTCATGGAGTCTTGTGTTGGAGCTCATATATATTCCCCTGAGGATATTGGTCGTGAGCCTTGCCTGCGCGCTCTCACCAAACATGATGTCCATGAGAACTTCCTCAAGCTCTTCATTTCCCCTGTCGAGCTCCGCCTGTATCCAATATTCAGATATTATTCTATATCCATTGCTGCTGCCATCCCTGTAATAACACAATATATCCTGCGGCATTTTCTCCTTGTAGAGCGATACAATATCACAGCCGTATATACCCATGGAGTGATATTCATTCATGATCTTGAAATATCTGTCAAGAAATGCCCCATACCGCTTCGTACGCATGGTTCTTCTGTAATAATACTGGCTTGTCTGCCACTTGATTATGCTGTCTATAGAAGTGTAGAAATCCTCCAGCAGATGATCCTGCACCCACCCCGGCAAATGCTTCAGCTCCTTCTTGAAGAACTCCGAAGGAACATTCTTTTCATTCTCCAGAAATGTCTCAAGTCTCTTGCCGATCATCGACTCTTTTACATCTCCATAGTAATTATCCATCTCCTTAAGAAGCTTCTGTGCATCCGCACTGTAGCTCTTTCTGAGCTTCATAGAATTCTCGTCAAATGCCTCTCTCACTTCATCTGCGATCTTCTTCTGTTCCTCAAGCTCAAGTCTTGTCTTCTTGTCTTCCGCCATTGTAACCCCTTTCTTTCGCCCACATATAATCTACACGAAATAATGCCTCTACATATCCCCATATGCGATGCATACACGATTCGTGTACCTATCACCAATAGCCTTCTTTAACCTATATTTTTAATCTACGCCTCTGCTCTACCACATTCTGCCCGCCAGCATTGTGAGGCGGATAAATGTGATTTCATCCCCTTCATTAAACTTCTCTTCCCTGTCCAGCTCCGTTAATTCATCCATACCGCGGAACACCCTGAACAGTCCGTCCTCAAATCCCTGAATGGCTGTCTTCACTGCCTCATCAACATCCGGTTTCTTCTCCCCATAGACGATCCCGAATGCTATCTTTCCTATATGTGACATGTCATCAATCTGCTCATCTGTAAGCACTGCATCGCCGCGATCAATGCGGGATATGTACTGCGCCACGCAAATCTTTACTGTCTCTGTTATGAGTTCTCTAAGTGTGCCCGGTGTCTTTTCGTATTCAAATGGGACCTTATGCACTGTGTCCTTCCGTTTGCCGAGCTGTTTTATGTTCATGTATAAAGTCATGTGATTCCCCCCGAAAGTTTTTATCTTTGTACATTTTTCTCATTCTACTTGAGCATTATAAGATTGCTCTATGATTTCCATAACCATGTCGAGCTCATCATTATGTTCCATGAACAACTCAACATCTCCATTTCCCCATCTTCCCAGTCCAGTAACATCCTTACAAATTTCTTCTGGATCTACTATATCTGAGAATTTCATATTTATACTTATACGAAGTCGTTGTTTCTGAAATACAATGTCTGCAAAATTTGTATCAAGTTTATACGCTACATACAATTTCTTATACTCTCTTTTTACCGCTGGAGAAAGATTCATTATTCTTTTATCTAAAGCTGTAAACAATATCTTAGTGAATGCATTTGTATCGTATGTATCTAAACTATATTTCTGAGGAACTTTTTCCTCTCTCTTATATGGAGCGAGTTCAGGAGCATTTATTGAAGGATACGGCCATATCTTCTCCGCTTTTTCAGCCAACAACCTTGCCCTTTCCTGGATATGAGATTCGTTCCATTCCGTTAACCCTAAAATATATTTATTTAATCTAAGTGCGCTTTCTTTAAAACCACCCTCCATATTCATTTTTTCTATGAACGATTTATCACTCATTTCTGAATTGTAAGCAGTTAATGTTAAGTTTCCAATTGTGTGAAGATATCTTTTTTGAATACTCTCCCAATTATCTCCTAAATCACGCTGCCACTCTGTAGAAAGTTTCTTATTCTGTGGCATAATATGCTCAATAGTATAGTTCTCAATAACAATCGGTGCCTTATTGTCATAATTCTCAAGTCTGGTTAGAATATAGTTCCTAACACGCATATTATATATATCTCTACTAACAAACGCAGCTCCAAACTTGTCATCATCCGGAAATTCTTTATATGTGTCCTGCAAAATAAAATGAGCCTTTACAGAATTAAGATAATCATCTTGTCTAATGAAATTTTTGAATGTTGCAAAAGTCTTATTCATAGAGTTTGTTGGTATATCACAAATTCCTCTTCTAAGAACATAA
>CAKQQK010000124.1:0-6389 GCA_934270935.1 uncultured Coprococcus sp.
GTTGATGAGTGTAACGGTGGCGGTTCCTTCGGTTGCCGATACGGTGACAGGCAACAGTACCACTAGCATCACACAGCAGAGCAAAATGCTTAAAATTCGTTTTTTCATCTTGTTCCCTCCATTTCTCCGTTCATTGACAATTTAAAATCATACTTCATTTCCAGCATGACAAACAGCTTATACATAACCTCCGTTGCAATCGCCTTGATATCCAGTGTCTGAACAAAGGCAAGCACCTTGGCCTGCTCCTCCTCCGGCACCTTATACACCCGAAGTGCCGCCGTGAGAAAGCGGCTGAGCTTTCGCTCAAGCGGGAAATGTATGTCGCATTTGCGTGCCATATAGCTGCGCATCAACCCCGCCGTGCCTATCTCCATTTCGTAAAAGTCACTGTCGGTGTATCCAAGGAAGTTCCCGCCGAAGATCTCTTTCAATTCCGCCGTAGTGTGCACATAGATATATTCCGCCGTGTCCGGAAAAGAGTAGGCTTCGATATAGATCTCCCTCAGATTCTCGTTCAGTTCGGTGAGGGTGAGCTGAATTGCCGTTTCTACTGCATAGGCATACACCGGCGGCAGCTTGCTGTCCGCAACGCTCTTTGCCGCACCGAACTGACCGCCGAACATCGTTTCGGTCAGATCCAGCAAAATTTTATCCTTGGTAGGAAACAGATTCAAATAGCTACCTCTTGCAACGCCCGCTTCGTCAACAATCTGGCTGACCGAAGTGTTTTTATATCCCTGCTCCAGAAAAAGACGAACACATGCAGTCAGAATTTTCTTCCTTGTATCGCTGCTGTCTCTTCGCAAATTAATCAACTCCCTATAAAAGTATTGGTACTTGTACTAATAATATTACATCGACAGAAACAAAGCAAGCGGTATTTGATACTTTTCCGCATTAAATTGTGATGTTTTCGGACAAGTCCTAGTAGGTGCCAGGCCCCATGACCGGGCCCCATGAACAATATGAACTGCGTTCATGCAGCCCCAAATCCAGCAATTTTCTTATACAGCTTTTTCCTCACGTAGAAATAACATATTATCTGCATGGCAAGGGTTATGATCCAGGACGCCGGATATGAGATGAACAGAACCGTCAGGGATCTGTGTCTCGGGAAAATCCAGTATATCCACACGATTCGGGTTCCCACCGTTCCTATGATTGAGAGGAGCATCGGAACTCCGGAATGTCCCATCCCACGAAGCGCCCCCGGGAACAAGTCCATAAATCCGCACAGGAAATATGTGACTGTCGTATACAGCAGAATCTCCATTCCGCACTTTATAACCGCGTCGCTGCTCGTATATATATGCAGCAGCTGTGGTCCAAAGAAATACGCTCCATTGCCCAGAACCATCATTGCCGCAAATGACAATATCAGACAGTCGATCAGAACTCTCTCCATACGTTTCCATTTGCCGACACCGTAGTTCTGGCTCGTAAAACTCATGCACGCCTGCGTTACAGCATTCACCGTCACATACAGAAATCCAAATATATTATTTGCCGCCGTGTAGCCCGCCATGGCAACCGATCCAAATGAGTTGACTGACGACTGAAGCAGCACATTCGAAAAGTTGATGACTGTGCTCTGAATTCCCGCCGGAACTCCGACCGAAAAGATCTGCTTTACATATACCCCCTTGATGGTAAGCTTTGAAAATCTCAGCTGATAGCTCGTCTCTGACATGTAGAGACAACGGAGCACAAGCACGCAGGATATCAGCTGTGAAATGACAGTTCCGATTGCAACTCCGGCAACTCCAAACTTGAAAACGATCACAAAGCACAGGTTAAGTCCTGTATTAGCAATCCCGGAGATAACCAGAAAAATGAGCGGTCTTTTTGTATCTCCCACCGCTCGAAGTATGGCAGCACCGTAATTGTACAGCATAAAAAACGGCATTCCCAGGAAGTAAATCCGCATATATAAAGAAGAAAGTCCGATGACGTCCCCAGGAGTATCCATAAGCCCAAGCGCCGGTTTTGCGCAAACCCACCCGACAAAGGCCATAATAATACCGCTGATCAGCGCTAACGTGATCGCGGTATGTACTGTCTCTGACATTTCTTTATCTTTTCCTGCGGCATAAAATCTTGCCGCAAGCACATTTGCCCCAAGGGATATACCTATGAACAAGTTGGTGAATACATTGATAAGTGCCGTGGTTGAACCGACCGCCGCCAGCGACTCGTTACCACTGAACTTCCCAACAACAATGATATCCACCGCATTGAACATCAGCTGCAGAACCCCCGAGAGCATAAGCGGGAGCGAAAATGAGATCAGCTTATCCATGATCGTCCCGTTGCACATATCGATTTCATATTTATTGTGTTTTACTGTAGAACTCATAACTTTCCTCTGATTCTCCGAAAATAGCGCATCAATTTCTATAGAATTTTCTCTTTTTCACGAATAAAAAAGGAGTTCCACTGTCGGCAGAACTCCCTGAACATTTTCTTTCGGCATCTCTATCTATCCGAGTTTTGGTAAACTAAGTTTACGTCAATCTGATAGGCAACTCTTGCCACCTGCATAACAGCGTTTACCCCTGTTTCTGTTATACATTATATTCTATTTTTAAAGAAAATCAATAAACCCATATTATCTTTTTATTCACTCAATCCTTATCATTCCGCCTCAAACCGGGCTCCAATCTCACTTGCATAGCTTTCCGCATATGAGCCTGCTTCTCCAACTATCGTGAGCTTTTCTGTACCGTCCATAAACATGTATTTATTCAGTTCCGTCACACCTGCCGGAATATGCAGACGCTCCATACTCCCCAAGAAGAAATTGCTCTTATTAAATGTAGTGACTTTGTCCCCAAGGTCAACGATTCGTAAGTTGTCACAGTTGAACGTACCCTCTCCAACCGTTTCAACACCGGTTGCCAGAACAACCTGCAGGCACGCATTGTTGCAGAACGTATACGAAAGCTCCTTTATCGTATCAGGCAGTGAGATTCCCTTTATAAAACTGTCATTACTAAAAGGCCCGTCAATTATAGATATGACATCCTTTCCGTCTATCTGCTCCGGTATGACAACTATCGGGTCACTTCCGTTGTATGCCTTTATGGATACACTATCTCCATGATCTACATATTCAAAGTCTGATGCCGGTGTTTCTGCGTGATTTTTCACGTCGTCCACCGTGATTTCTGCACTATCCGTCACCTGCTCCGATGAATTTACCTCAGCAGACTTGTCTGACGAGTCCGTACCTCCACATCCCATAAGTCCCATCGCAAATGCGGCCATTATGACCATCACATAGACTCTGCCTCTGCCTTTTCTTATACCCTTCTTTTTCATTTGCTATTACTCCTTCTGCGCTGTATTATTTATGCAAATATCTGCACCGTTTTCCCCATTTGCCGATACTCGCACAGTACAAGTATAACACTGTCATACTCTGTTTTTTCTTTATTGCGACAAGCGGTCATTATTTGCGACAAACGGCAGTATTACTTTCACGACAAATATGCCGTCACATGGTTTCATCTGACACTCGCCGTGATATTTTTCAACAACCCGCTTAATATTCACTGTGCCGATTCCATGCTCCGTATCACTGTCGGTCTTGGTTGATATCAACCGGTCTCCGTCGGACCTGATCTCACCCGACATAGGATTTTCTACAAGGATCATCAGTGAGCCCGGATTTTCAGACGCACGAACCTTTATATACCGGTCTTTCCGGCATGCTACATTTGCCTCTATTGCATTGTCAATGAGATTCGCTATGAGCACGCTGCAGTCAGAATTGTCCATCTGCGACAGCCTGCCAAATGCACCGCTCACGTCCATCTGTATATTATTCTCATCCATGACCGATTTCTTTGCATTTAACAGGATGTCCACGATCTCACTCCCCGTGGCTATCCAGCCGGTATCTATTCCGCCGCTCTCTGTCATCTTCTGAAAATACTTCTTTGCCTTGTCATATTCTCCGCGGTCCATAAGTCCCTGGATCGTCAGCATATGATTTTTCAGATCGTGTCTGAGGCGCACCGCATCTGACTGTTTCTCTTTATAATCCTTAAAATACTGATACTCGGCATCAAAACTCCGCCTGTAATTTTCCGAAAGATTCCTGTAATGCCTGGTGAGTTTCCTATGAATTATCCACGCAAATACCGCCACATTTACCCCAATCGCAAACAATACCCAGGCAATGGAGTAAAGTATACCGTCCACATTGGTATATATCCTGTCAAGCCCGGCGCAGAATACAGGTGAGAAAAGGCTTATCACGCACAGAAGTATCTCCTCACCGACTGTGAGCCTCACGTCCATATGCCGCTCATTCACCTTATGTATCGCAAATATCAACGCTGCCAGGATGACCAGATCCATACAGAACTCAAATACGGACTGGCTCTCATTGCCGAGTTTTATCTCGTATTTATCAAGTCCCAGCATGGTGCCTGTCATCTGCGTGAGAAAACCGTACATCACATACAAAAGACACGACAGTATACCCTCTATTCCCGCACGCACGCGGTGTCCGTGGGTCCGGACAGCACCATATACCACAAGAAACGCAAAGAAAAGGACCATCTGGATCATGTCATGGTCCTTAAATATCAGCATTACCACCGCATCGTATGCACATATCCCTGCAAACAAAACCGGGTAACTCCACATTCTCTTAAACGGTTTCACCCCGAACAACAACTGCATTATCAGTATCATGGAGAATATCTCCATACCATTCAACAAAACTATACATGTAGTTGCAAGCCAGCCACTCATTTTTCCAAATCCTTCTCCATTTTCTTCATTAGTATTTCTCTATACACGCTCTCGCGGCGCCTGCTGATGGGGAGTTTCTCTCCACCGCTGAGTATGAGTCTGCCCTTGGAGATTTCCCTGTGGTATCTCATGTTCACGATGTATTTTCTGTGGATCCTGAAAAATCCATACTCTCTAAGCATTTCCTCAAGCTCCGCAAGGCTCGTCCTGTCGGTTATCCGCCCTACTCTGGTATATATCATCGTGTACTTGTCCTCCGCCGATATATATACGATATCGTCCAGTTTTACAGGTTCTTCCATCCCCGGAAGGCTCAGCAGCATCCGGTGTATTCCAGAATACTCTCTGTGTATATCGCCCATGACACTCTGAACCGACTCACCTGTCAGTGGTTTTAACAGATATCTGAACGCTCTTGCCTCGTATCCTTTGATGGCATACTCAGGGTGGGCTGTTATGAATACCACCACCCAGTCAGGCAGACATTCATGGATCTGGCGTCCAAGCTCCACGCCGTCTATCCCCGGCATCTCTATGTCAAGAAACACCACCGTCCTGATACCATTTTCAGTAAACTTCCCGGTTCTGATATCCTCGTACATATCCGTTCCTGAACTATAAACTAGAACATCCGCATCTGCCATATGCAGAGTTTCCCTGCAGACTATCTTCATCTGCTCAAGCTGTTCGGAATTATCATCACAAATGATCACCCTATGATGTTTTTTCTCTTTGTCCCTGATTATCATCTGCGCTCCTGACTGCCTCCGGCTCTGTGCTTATGTTCACTCTTCTGCTTATACATGCATTCATCCGCCTGCTCCATGACATTTTCCCAGTATGAACGTATCTTATTGTCATCATCAACTGCAGGACTACCAGCAATTCCTTTAACCAAAAGCTCCGCATCATACTGCTTTTCATCTATCTGCCTTAGAGCTTTGTCCACCGTCTCCATATTTGTGATGCTCAGGTGATACCATGGTTCAAGAGTTGTCCCCCGGTACTCAACACTATCCGTTTTCATATATCCCGAAGCAAGCAGCAAGCTCCATATAGAAGCCTCATTCCGACCCAATTGATCAAATACAATCTGCTCATCAAAATTAACGACTATGTTTTCTCCATTCATCAACCGTTCCATCATTTCCTTGATTTCCGGTGTGCCAGTTCTTATAAGTTTATTTATCAAACCGTTTGAACTCGTTGATGCCCAGTATGGCCTGAGTTGCTTTTCCTTCGGAAAATATGTTATAGACCACGGATTATAAATGTCCCTGTGTGAGCCAAATATAAATCCATCATACCATTTTTTCACATCTGAAAATCTGTCAGAAAGTCCATATTCTTCAAGCGATGTCATAACTTCATTCTCTGTAAAACCAAACGAATCAGCATACATATCCGATGTAGCTGTAACCACCCTCATGTACATAATTAATTTTATTTTATCATAGGATATGTGGATTCTCAACGGAATATCTATATCGAATTCTCTCGTTATCTCCGTATTACAAGGTCTCATGCAACCACCATCTTCGCCTCGTTGCGGTCTTACTCCCTACACATATGTCAAATCTTTGCAGCTCATACAAGCACTGATTTTCCCCATTATCCACACA
>CAKQQK010000125.1:0-6383 GCA_934270935.1 uncultured Coprococcus sp.
TGGTTTGCATTCCAGATGGGGCTTGCATACCTGCTGGCGTATTATTCATATGATGATTTCACGGAGAACGGAAGGGTTCTTCTTATCGCCTCAGGCAGCCGGAAGAGCTGGTGGATGGGCAAGTTCATCTACTGCGTGCTGTCAGTGGCAGTGTATTTCGCTGTAGGATATATGGCGGCATGCGTGGCGGCCAGGTTTTATGGGGCAGATATGAGTTTTCATGTGACAAAGTCACTGGCGGCGGAGCTGTATCCTTCGGCAGTGGTGAGCCTTGGAAGCTTTGATGTGCTCCTTCTTACTGTGATACTTCCGGTTCTCATATCCATGGCGGTGAGTGCCGTCCAGGTGCTTGCCGGATTCCTGGTGAACCCGGTTGTGAGTTTTGCGGGAGTGTGTGCCCTGTATGTGCTCTCAGCGTACTATACGGCGTGGTATTTTATAGGCAACTACACGATGTGGCAGAGAATGTCGTATGTGGTAGAGGATGGAATCAGCCCGGAGATCGGACTTGCGGTTGCCGGCGGCCTTTTGGTGATCACGCTGGCTGGCGGGATGATGTATTTTGAGAATAAGGATGTTATGTGACAATAAAAGGCATAAATTATATGGCTTTCATAGAACCATATAATTTATGCCTTTTATTGAACAGGTTATTTATATATTACAGCAGATGATTAACCGGCAGATACATAGGAAGTCCGTCCTTGTACTGCAGTGAAACCTCGCCTATGATCAGTGGCCTGAGGTATGATTCCATCTCAGGTGTTACATCGTTCTTCTCAGGAGTAATCCATTCAAGTGGAATGGTCTTGGCCTGATTTGCGATGAGTGATACATTCTCAGGCTCGATGATCCACTGGTATGGATCGTTGGAAACACGCTTGATAGTTGACATGACAGCGGTCATTCCCTCGGCAGCGTATTTTACTGCTGCCTGACCAAGTGCAAATGATTCATTTATATCTGTTCTGGATGAAATGTGTGCGGCACATCTCTGGAGAACGTTGAGCTCTATAGAACGAACCTTTATGTCCATTCTGTCCTTTACCAGGCTTTCCAGAGCCTTGCCGGTTCCACTGAGCTGGGCATGTCCGAATTTGTCTGCTACGGCGGAGGTGGCACTGATGTAGTTGCCATCCTTGTCGTGAATACCCTCGGATACTGCTATGATGACACATCTTGATGTCTTGAGTACATTCTTGATATCATCAATAAACCGATCCTCATCGAAATCAACCTCTGGGAGGTAGATCAAGTGTGGGGCAGGACTGTAGTCATTCCTTGCAAGGCATGAAGCTGCAGTGAGCCAGCCGGCATCTCTTCCCATGATCTCTACTATGACAACACTTGGAATGTGGTATATATATGTGTCGTGTGCAATCTCAAGCATGGTGGATGCGACATATTTGGCTGCAGATCCAAAACCAGGTGTGTGATCTGTATGGCACAGGTCGTTGTCTATGGTCTTAGGTATGCCGATGATCTTCACGTCTGATCCGATCTTCTCAGCGTATTTGCTCAGTTTGTCCACTGTGTCCATGGAGTCGTTGCCTCCTATATAATAGAATGCAGCAACCTTGTATTCTTCAAATCTGTCAAATATGATCTCGTATGGTTTGGAGTCTGCTTCAAAATCAGGAAGCTTGTAACGGCATGATCCGAGGTACATGGCTGGAGAAAGCTCCAGTGTGTTGACCAGCGGGAACTTTGACAGTGCCATAAGAGAAAGGTCTATGAAATTATTCTCCAACACTCCCTGTATTCCATGGATCGCACCATATACACGGGTAAATTTGTTGCTCTTTTTAACTCCGTCTATAACACCTGCCAGCGAAGCGTTTATCGCCACGGTAGGTCCTCCTGACTGAGCTACTATACAGTTGTCTTTCATGTTAAAAATCTCCTTTGAAAGCTTTTGTTTTATTCAGGGCTGCGAAGAAGAGTGGTGATCTTCTTGCGGCCGTATACCATAAGTGCATCTTTGATGATGTTCTTATTTGCCTCTGTTGTATGGATCTCAACGGTATCCAGGAGCTCTTCCACATAGGATGTCCACAGATCGTAGATGATCTTCTGGCTCTTTTCGCTTACAGGTGGAAGTGCCGCTTTGGCCTTTTCAAGGTCACAATCTGCATCCGTCATATATATAAATGAATCGGGTGTGAGTGCATCTTCTCCATATGCTGCCACAAATATATCTTCGGTTCTGACGAATCCGCAGTCATACATCTCTACGATAAGGTCCTGGATGCATTCGTCGATGTTGTCAAAGTAATGGTAATAGCGTAGACGGTATGACTGATCGGCCTCTTCCAGATCGTCTTTGTTCAGCCAGTAGCCCTTGCTCTCACTGTGATCATCTCTAAGAGATTCGTCCTGAAAAATGTCAGGATCCCTCATGGCTGTCTCTCTTTTTTCTGCGAGGCGTCTTCTGACATAGACGACGGTGAGAATCACAAGCACCAAAAGGAATATTCCGAGAAGAATACCTATTGTCAATTGTAAAGTGGATCTGTCCATATATACACCTGCCTTTCATAATTAGAAATATCCATAAGTATTTATATCTTACCACATATAAGAAGACTATTTCAAGGTGTGTATATGTGCAGAATATGGCATGGGGATTATGTAAAAAGTTGGTTAAAGTTGATGAGAAAATTTCTTGCAAGTCATGTAAAGGTAATGTATAATGGGTTCAAAGCTGAGATGTAATAAGTCTCTTGTGATTTTGAACCTACATTTGAATAAACGGGATTCCTATATCATTGCTATTGAAGTCAAGCCTCGTTATATAAGTTCTAGTGGAAGGCAGATATACAATTGCGGTTGCCCACCTAGCGCTGCTAGGACTCAAAAGCAAGGGCGCATTTCAGTTTATTACAAAAGACAAAAAAGCAGCATGTACATGCTGCTTTTTCTCTGTAATTAAGGAATGGGGATTAAAAATGCGTATAGATCAGCGAAAGAAATGGTATCAGAAGATAAAATATAATAAAAACTTCAAAGTGGTAAGTTTTATCACGATTATATTGATATTTGTCGTTGGATATGTGTTCATTACAGGAAAGAGCCGTATGGGGGAGAATACGACGGAGGACAGCACCGGGTCTTCAGGAAGTCTTGTTGAGACTGTGGTGATCGAGGCTCCGGATGATCCTACGGCAGATCTCAAGCAGTATGCATCATCAGATACAGACGACAACAGCGTGATACAGGAATATGATTATACTATCCAGGGCGCCGGTTCCATAGCGGCAAAGGAGAAGCCGACAAAGACAGCTTCCATCAGGAATTCCAGTGGAGACAGAACTTCCGGCGGACGTGGTGATGGTGGTTCGTCTGTTGTAATCTCCGGTATGGAGAACAGCGTGAGGGTTATCCTGACGAATGGGGGTAACTATAAGCAGAGTTATGTGGAGTTTTCGTGTAATACCGCATTTTCTGTCACAAGTGACGGCAAGAAGAAGGAGTATAAGGCAAATGAGCTTGTATCACTGGGGAGCGATGCCAAGGCATCGAGCATAGTTGTCCAGCCTGACAGCTCAGATGGACGTATCACAGTGTCCAGCCTCAGCAAGTCTGGTGGTTCTCCAAGCTATCACGGTGTACTCGATATAACAAAGGATTCGGGCGGATTTCTTATAGTTAATCAGGTTGATATAGAGCAGTATCTGTATGGCGTAGTATCAAGTGAGGTGTCAGCAAGCTACAATAAAGAGGCACTCAAGGCGCAGGCGATATGTGCAAGAGGATTTACATATAGAAAGCTGGGAAGCAATTACAATGGGTATAATGCTGATCTGGATGATACGACTGCATGTCAGGTGTACAACAATTTCCCGGAGACCGACAATTCCATAGCTGCGGTTCAGGAGACGGCGGGAATTGTTCCGACATATAACGGCGAGATCATAAATGCAGTGTACTTCTCTACGTCTTGTGGAACGACAACAACGAGTGATCAGGTCTGGGGTGGCAGCATGCCATATACATGTACGAGGATACAGAATACTGCACTTGATATCCCTCATTTCAGTGATGAGGATGCATTCAGGGATTTCATGGATGGCAAGACTGACACAGATGTGGTTGAGAGGGATTATCCTATGTACAGATGGACAGTTACTTACACTGAGGATGAGATGAGGAGCGCCATTGAGACAGGTCTTTCAAGGTGTTCAGGTGTATCTGCAACTTCAGTTGGCAAGATAGAATCCATAGAGATGACTGGCAGAGACGACAGTGGTCTGGTCAAGGAGGTCACGATAAAGGGCAGTACTGGAACTGTGGTTGTGAGCGGACAGAACAATATAAGAGTGCTGTTTGCAACTGATGGCAAGGCCATAACTGAGCAGGATGGTTCAGAACTCACAGGCTGGACAGGAGTTCCGAGTAACTTCTATTACGTCAAGAAAGACAACAATATGTATATACTCAAGGGCGGCGGATACGGACACGGCGTTGGAATGAGCCAGAATGGTGCAAATGCACTGGCAGGTCTTGGATATTCGGCCGGAGATATCATAAGTCATTATTATAATGGAGCAGTGCTGAGCTCAGTAGAGTAAATGTGTCGGGTTATGTAAAAACAAATAGCGGAGATAATATATGAATATAAGGAGAAATATCATTCGCCTTTATTACAAGGTCAGGTTGTTTATGGCTGAGATGAATAAAGATCAGATCCCTTCATTTGCGGCGCAGGCGGCATTCTTTTGGCTGCTTTCTGTCTTTCCACTGATGATGGCATTGTTGACGCTGGTCAAATACCTTCCGTTTACGCAGGATCAGGTAGTAGGATTGATAAACGAGATTATACCAAATGCTATCCAGTCGAATTTTGATTTTATGGTGACGGAGATCTATGACAGCAGAAGTACGGTGGTCATGACTACGGTTTCTGTGCTGCTCACGGTTTGGTCTGCATCTAAGGGGACGATGGCGATTGGAAGAGGCCTGACATTTATATCGGGCAGAGAGGACAGTGTAAACTATTTTCTCAGAAGAGCCATACACACACTTTATACATTGATTTTCTGCGTCATGCTTATTGCAGTGATGGTTATATATATTCTGGGCGATGTTGTTGTGGCGAATATATTGGTAAGACTTGAGAATGTCAATGGTTTCCATATGGTGGATCCAGTGGCACATATCCTGTCACTGGTTAAGATAGGGTTTGCTCCAACGATATTGTTTGGTGTCATGATCCTGGCTTATTGGGCCCTTCCGGTCGGAAAGATAAGGATAAAGACAGCAGTTCCTGGAGCGGTTTTCAGCACATGCCTGTGGATGCTCCTGTCATTTGGCGTGGCAAGCTACATAAATATAGTAGGGATAAACACATATATGTATGGAAGCCTTGCAAGTATTATTCTTCTGGCATTGTGGCTGTATATGTGTATGTATGTGATGCTTATAGGTGCGGAACTCAACAAATTCATAGACAGAGGATTACTTCGCAAGAAAAAATGTTGACGAACTGCCGGCAATGGGTATATTATCACTAATGTGAAATATGAAAAAGGACAGAGACGATGCAAAAGATGTATGAGTCGTCCACAGAGAGACCGGGTCAGCGGCTGGAAGCCTGGTTGGAAGGGCAGTACATTTAATTTCACATCAGAGTCTCCTCGGCAGAAGATCAGGATATATGACGTACTGATTGTGTAGGCTGCGGCGAGTGACATGCGTTAAGTGTCTAATGAGAGTCAGATAGATGTTCATAGAGATGAACGTGTGTATCTGGAATCAGGGTGGTAACGCGGATATATCCGTCCCTGGTATGTATAACAGCATATCGGGGACGGTTTTTTTGTGCAGTAAATTGTCATGTAGAAATCGTGGCAGCCCGATAGAAATAGTAGGTATCGGCAGATACTTAGATGGAAGTAAAAGGAGAAATACGATGAGAGACAAGTTGGAAGCCATCAAGGCAGAGGCTCTTGCGAAGATCGAGAGCGCAGAGGTTGTATCATCACTGAACGATGTGAAGGTGGCGATACTCGGTAAGAAGGGAGAACTCACACAGGTTCTCAAAAGCATGAAGGATGTAGCACCGGAGGACAGACCAAAGGTCGGTCAGATGGTAAATGAGGCACGTCAGGCGATAGAGACTGCCCTTGATGAGAAGACAAAGGCAATCAACAGAGCACTCCGTGCTGAGAAGATGAAGAGAGAGACTATAGATGTAACACTTCCAGGTGTGAAGAAACTCACAGGACACAGACATCCAAACCAGATAGCTCTTGAGGACCTGGAGAGAGTATTCATCGGTATGGGTTACGAGATAGTTGAGGGACCAGAGGTAGAGTACGACAAGTATAACTTCGAGCTGCTGAACATCCCGGCAAATCACCCGGCAAAGGATGAGCAGGATA
>CAKQQK010000126.1:0-6227 GCA_934270935.1 uncultured Coprococcus sp.
CATATGTACCCACCTACGCTGATTATACCCCATGTGTTCGGAAAATAAAAGAATTTTTGTTAAAACTTCGACTTGCAAAAAATAAAACATTTATAAAGAATGTCTGACCTTAATTGCAATAGGAAAAGATAAATGCTATGATTTGCCAGTAATAATGACAAATTTCAGAAAATGTAATATATTCAGGACATAATACATTATATGTAAGCCTGTGTTATGTTCTGGGCATAAGAGCAGTGTGCCAGCATAATGCCGCAGAATAAATTGACAAGGGAGGAACCAATGCTTCAGCTTAGGAATATTGTTAAGGATTATCATACAGGCGATGAAGTTGTTCAGGCACTGAAGGGCGTATCTGTAAACTTCAGGAGAAATGAGTTCGTGTCCATTCTTGGACAGTCGGGTTGCGGAAAGACAACTCTTCTGAATATAGTTGGCGGACTGGATCAGTACACCAGTGGAGATCTGGTCATCAATGGCAAATCAACAAAAGATTTCAAATCAAGAGATTGGGATTCATATAGAAACAATTCAGTGGGATTTGTTTTTCAGAGTTATAATCTGATACCGCACCAGTCAGTGCTTTCAAATGTAGAGCTTGCACTCACTCTGTCAGGTGTATCAAAGTCAGAGAGAAGGAAGAGGGCAAAGGAGGTACTGGAGAAGGTAGGTCTTGGCAATCAGATACACAAGAAACCGAACCAGATGTCCGGTGGACAGATGCAGAGAGTTGCAATAGCCAGAGCACTCATAAATGATCCGGACATATTACTGGCAGATGAGCCGACGGGTGCGCTTGACACAGAGACGAGTGTTCAGATCATGGATCTGCTCAAGGAGATAGCAAAGGACAAGCTGGTCATCATGGTTACACATAACCCTGAACTTGCACAGCAGTATTCAACCAGAATAGTGAAGCTTCTCGATGGCAATATAATAGATGATACCAACCCATTTTCGGATGAAGATGAGGCAAAGGAAGATGACGGAAGTTATACGCCAAGGAAGACATCCATGAGTTTGTTCACTGCATTTTCTCTGAGTTTGAACAACCTTATGACCAAGAAAGGTAGAACATTTCTCACAGCATTTGCGGGAAGTATAGGAATCATAGGAATTGCGCTTATATTGTCGCTGTCGTCAGGTTTTCAGAAGTATATAAATGATGTGCAGGAGGAGACGCTGGCCACATACCCTATACAGATCACAAAGAAGGCTATGGATTACAGTGAGCTTTTATCCAAGATGGTCGGCAACAATGAGGAGGACTCATCGCATAATCACAAGGGTGAAAACAAGGTGTATTCTGGCGATATCATGGGAGACATGCTTGTGTCTATGGTGTCTGATGTCAAAGAGAATGACCTTGAGACATTCAAGAACTACATAGAAGACGATGCAAATGGATTTACAAAATACACAAGTGATATTACATATACCTATGACACTCCGCTCTATGTATTTAATGAGAATAGTGCAAATGGTGGAATTGCCCAGGTTAATCCAAGCACGACCATGACTGATATGGGATTTGGCGGAATGGCTGAGGCTCAGGAATCCACAGCGGACTTTATGTCAGCTTTCAGTTACGGAAATTCATCAATGGATATGTGGACTCAGATGCTTGATAACCAGGACCTTTTAAAGCAGCAGTATGATGTGCTTGCCGGACATTGGCCGGAGAACAAGAATGAGGTTGTTCTAGTCGTAGATAAGAATAATGAGATAAGTGATTTTACACTGTATACTTTGGGAATCAGGGATTCATCGGAGCTTAGTGATATGGTTTCCACGATACTTGGTGGCGGCGAAGCTCCTGAGATTGACAAGATGGAATTTAGCTACGATGACCTGTTGAATCTCAAGTTTAAGGTGGTGCTTCCGGGTAATCTGTACAAGAAGAATGCAGATGGAACATATACAGATATGAGCACAGATGCAGATTTTCTCAAAACTGCGGTTGCAAATGGACTTGAAGTTAAAGTTTCAGCGGTTATAAGAGCATCTGATTCAGCATACGCAACGACTATACAGCCTGGATATATAGGCTATACAGCAGAGCTTGCGAACTATATTGTTGAGGAGAATGAAAAGACTGACGTATTAAAGGCACAGCTTGACAGTCCAGATACAGATATATTTACTGGAATGCCATTTTCTGATGGAAATGAGCTCACTGCGGACGATGTAGATATGGATTCAGTTATGCAGCAGCTCATGGCATCAGGACAGGTCACAGAGGACATGCAGGCTCAGATGGCATCCATGAGCAAGGATCAGCTCTTTGAGATGCTCAAGGGATATGGATTTTTCCAGGAGTCAACAGCTACCTATGAGGACAATATGTCAAAGCTTGGATATTCAGAGCTTGCAAAGCCTGCGTCCATCAATCTGTACTGCGCAGAATTTGCGGACAAGGACGAAATCACGAAGCTGATAGACAAATATAATGCCGATTATCCTGATAACGAGATCACATATACTGATTATATAGGAATAATGCTTTCGTCTGTCACAAAGATCATAAATGCGATAACATACGTCCTTATAGCATTTGTGGCGATATCTCTCATAGTTTCATCTATCATGATAGGTATCATCACATATATATCAGTCCTCGAGAGAACTAAGGAGATAGGTATTCTCAGAAGTATTGGTGCTTCAAAGAAGGATATATCAAGAGTGTTTAATGCAGAGACATTTATCATTGGTTTGTTCTCAGGACTTATAGGAATAGGAGTGACGATATTGCTCAATATCCCTATAAGCAAAGTGATAGAGGGCTTCATAAATGTAGCCGGAGTATCGGCACTTCCTTGGAAGGGCGGTGTTGCGCTCGTTGTGATCAGCATAATTCTCACTTTGATCGGTGGTCTTATCCCATCACGACTTGCGGCTAAGAAGGATCCGGTTATAGCGCTCAGGAGTGAGTAAGATGTATTTCGAGCTAGAATTATTTGTAGTATAAACAAAAGCCAGGTGGTTATGTGCGATGTAACATATAACCATCTGGCTTATTATATTTTGTAATAAAATATTACAGTGTTTTAATGGATGCCTGCTGCAGCAAGCTTAGCCTTGAGAGCCTTTATCTCTTCGTCTTTTTCAGCAGTGATTTTGTTTATTTTAGCTTCAACTTCAGCGTCGACTCGTTTTGCAACCTCAGCGTCAAGACGTTTTGTGACTTCAGCGTCAAGACGTTTTGTGACTTCAGCATCAATTTCAGGTTTCATTAATTCACGTAAAGCTTCACACATTTTAGATTCCTCCTTTACTATGTCAAATATTTCCTTGTTTTTACTCATAGCGACCTGCAATACGGATTCTGCAAATTCTTTGTCATCTTTTCGATATAGATCGGCCGCAGTGTTAAGCAATTTTTCAGCCTTTGATTTAGATATGTCATATGTAAGTGAAGACAGCCATATGTGCTGATCCTCAGACAATTCTTTAGCTACAATTATCTGTATATCGAAGTAGAAGTTGGTGTGAATATAGTATATTCCATTTGAAAAAATTTCAATATCCATACCGTCATCAGACAATTGTCTGAAAAGCCGTAAAGGTTTGCTCTCTCTGATGAAAGAGATCGTAACATCATCTGCTTTTATGTGGTCAACAAACTGGCCATGAGATTTGTAAAGGCTGGCATATGCAATGACTTTAAAAAATGTGTCAATGTTTAGCTCGTCATCTGGAGATTTGTATTCAATAATATTGTGACCTTTGAATATTGAACCAATCTCATTGTGGATAACAACAGAAGATGTTTTGGTAATCACCAGGAGATCAATCTGGATTGGTTTGGTGTTAATACCATACTCAGGATGGTATACAAGATCGTCTTTATTCTCACTCAGCTCAAGCCTGAGTGCGGAACAAAAGGCGGGATGCCATTGTGTAAGTTTCTTGTTCAAAAAGTACCTCTCTTTCGTAAATTTTATCATTTGTAGTAGGGGTTTTCAATGATAAAAGAATAGTGGAATCACGAAGACGCAAGACCCATATCAATTAGATAATCATATAATAATTCATCGTCATACAAAAAAGAACCTCATGGCATGACGACTTTTGAAAAAGACATAAGAAAAGGCTGCCATCTCTGGCAACCTCTTCTTTTTGTATTAAAAGGGAGTGACTGCAACTTGTTATGTTATGAGGGGAGGGTGTTGCAGTCGTTTATGAAAAAGGGGATGTAAACAACTCGCTTACGCTCTCGCTGTTTACAAGTAATAATATACTGATAAATTGTGTTCTAAATTTGGAAAAGTTGTGTAGAAAATGTGTCTTTCAGGGCAAAATATAAATTGTAAGTAAGAAGTTCAAAAAAAATGTAAAATGAAATATAATATATCACAAGGGGGACCCGCGTGAGCGGGGGATTCCTTGTGATAAAGCGGGCGCCGCACGAAGTGCCTAAAAATGCGCCCCGCTCCATATAAATCACAAGGGGGACCCGCGTGAGCGGGGGATTCCTTGTGATAAAGCGGGCGCCGCACAATAAACGAAAAGGGAGGACAAAGATGGCAGGAAGTCATATAGCAATACCGACAATACTTAAGATAGGCAAGGGGACACTGGCCAATCTGGGAAAATATATAGCGGGATCAGGCATGAAGAATGCCGTTATATATTTTGGAAATGGACTTATAGACATGTTCGGGCAGCAGGTCATGGATTCACTTAAACAGGAGAATGTGGCCGTTGTCGAGTATAGAGAACTGGATTCTACAAATATAGAAGATATAATACGTCTTGCATTTGACATAGATGCAAAGGCTCAGGTGATAGTGGGCATAGGTGGAGGAAAGGTTATAGATGTGGCAAAGTATGCTGCTTACCTGCGAAAGCTTCCGTTCATAAGCATCCCTACATCGGCGTCGTCTGATGGATTTTCAAGCGCAAGCGCATCTTTGATGGTAAATGGGCGTCGTACATCAGTTCCAGCTAGGATGGCATATGGAATAATCGCAGATACGGAGATCATCAAGTCCGCACCTGAAAGATTCCTGTATTCTGGCATTGGAGATATGGTGTCCAAGATCACTTCACTGTATGACTGGTTGTTCGAGTCCGAGCTGGGATACTCGGAGATGAACGATTTTGCCGTTATGATAGCGAAGAAAGCCGTGAACAGTTTTGTCAGAACACCATTTGAGACCATAAAGGATGATCTGTTCCTGAAGGAGCTTCTGGATTCGCTGGCTATGAGTGGCGTGGCAAATGAGATCGCAGGAGGAAGCACACCGACATCGGGAAGTGAACATCTCATCTCACATGCACTTGACAAGATGCTTGAACAGCCTCAGCTCCATGGAATTCAGGTGGGGATAGCTACCTATATAATGGCGGTTGTTCAGGATCACAGATATGTCAGGGTAAATGCTATATTTGAGAAGACAGGATTCTGGGATTATGTAGCTACACTGGATCTGAAAAGGGATGATTTTGCGAAGGCTATAGATATGGCGCCGCAGATCAAACCTCACAGGCATACCTATCTCCATGAGGAGAAGTACAGAGAGCTGGCGAAGAAAGTGCTGTACGAGGACGAGGTGTTGAAGAGGGTATTTGACTAGAGGTTTCTTGCAAACAGTAGGTTGATTCCATATTATTGGGTCAGAATAATATGGGAATGGAGGATCACATGGAGATAAGAGTAAAAAACTGGCACAGCGTAAGCGATGAGGGCTATCCTGAGGATGGCGACGTATGTTTTATTGCTACAAAGACGGATGGAGACGCCCCTGATGGCTGGCTTATTGGCGGATATAATGAGGATGAGAACGCATTTTATGCGGATTTCGGACTTGGCGGCATGGTGACTGATGCAGAAGATGTGATTTTCTGGGCACATATGGAAGACGCAGAATTTGCTGCAGACTAGCACGGACAAACATAATATTTGGTAACTTGAAGCACTGGCGGATCAGGAAGATCCGCTGGTGCTTTTTTTACAGTAGAGAATGAATAAAATGCAATAGGCAGGAAGCAAGGATGCCAAACGAAGAGTTCACGATGGGGTCAGGCCCCTTCGATGGGGGTCAGGCCCCTTTCATCAGAGAGGTTTTTTTAGCTGGGGCACGATGGGGTCAGCCCCCCTTCATTAGGGAGGTTTTTTTAGTTGCAAATATCATGGTCCCTGACCCCATAGTTGTTGGAAATGCCCATATTTGCTGCAAAAACCAAGAAATCTGCTCCTTGTCTGTGGTATGGGGCCTGACCCC
>CAKQQK010000127.1:0-6227 GCA_934270935.1 uncultured Coprococcus sp.
AGGTACTGTAGTGGAAACTATAAGTTTACATAAAAAAACAAAAAGCTGAATTTCCCAGGCGGCTGCGAAGCTTTTATAATGAAAGAATCAAATTGAAAGAATTAAATTGCAAGAATCAAATTGCAAGAATCAAATTGAAAGAATCAAATTGAAAGAATCAAATTGCAAGAAATCAGGGACGTTATAGTTTGATTATGAATCTTATCAAATTTGTCGTGTCGGTCAGATGGATTTCTTTTCGTAGAATCAATCAGACGGATTTTTGAGCGTAGAATCAATCAGACGGATTTTTGGGCGTTGAATCAATCGGACGGATTTCTTTTCGTCGAATCAATCAGACGGATTTTTGAGCGCTGATTCAATCAGCCAGTCTTTATTGCACTGTCTCAAATAAACTGATTTCCTTGAAGCGTCTCCATAAGACAGTTTCATTTGGACTGTAAGATCTCTTACTTATATTTAAAGATACTGAATGGTTATTAAGTTGATACGAGCAAGCTATAGACATATAATCTAGCTGACTTGGGAGAGAGACGAATATATGGTGAGGTGATCTGCTCAACGCCCTTATGCAAGTGTTTGACTCGGTGGAGAGAGACGAATTATATGACGAGGTGATCTGGTGAAGAACGTACTTGAATTTATAGAGAGGTCAGCGGAGAGATATCCTGATAAGCTGGCTGTGGCAGATGAAAATGGCGGTGTTACATACAGTCAGTTAGAACTCATGGCAAAAAAGATTGGCGCCTGGATACATAAGATGACAGGTGGCGAACATAGAAAACCGGTGGCGGTGCTTCTGGACAAGAAGCCGGAGAGTGTTGCGGCTTATATGGGAGTTATGTACAGTGGCAATTTTTATGTGGTTCTGGATGCTGAGATGCCGGATGCCAGGGCGGAGGCAATTCTTGGCACGCTAAGACCGGCTGCAATTGTGACAGACTCGGTTCACATGGAGCGGGCTGAGAAAATGGTGAGAGACCACGTGAGCGCAGCCACAAGCAGTGCAGCCGCAAACAAAGCAAGCAGCTGCAAACTAGGCGACAGTATCGCAGAGGAAAGCCACACAGCCATATTCAACCTGGACGATTTGGACGGCGATGTTCCGGTTGATGTGCTAAAGGACATAAGGCGAAAGATGATAGACACGGATCCGGCGTATGCACTGTTTACGTCAGGATCAACAGGAGTCCCAAAGGGCGCGGTGGTGTCCCATGCAAATATCATAGCTTACATAAACTGGTACACCGAGACATTTGGAATAGACGAGAACACGGTATTTGGAAATCAGACACCCTTTTATTTCAGCATGTCGGTGTCGGATCTTTACAGTACATTAAAGAGCGGGGCGACGCTGTATATCATACCGAAGGCGTATTTCACATTTCCGATGAAGCTTATGGAATTTCTTGCCAAATATAAGATAAATACAATTTACTGGGTGCCATCGGCACTTCAGATAGTGGCAAATTATAAGATGTTTCAGTATGCAAAGCTTCCGGAACTGAAGAAGGTACTGTTTGCCGGCGAGGTCATGCCGACCAGGCCGCTCAACTATTGGATACAGAATCTTCCGGATGCCATGTATGCCAATCTGTTTGGACCGACGGAGACTACGGATATATGCACATATTACATTGTGGACAGGCCGTTCAAGGACGATAAGCCGCTTCCTATGGGATATGCGTGTGACAACTGCGATGTGTTTGTGATCGATTCTAATGGCTGTGAGGTATCTCCGGATGTGGATCCAGAGACCGGATACAGCAGTGAAGGCGAGCTTTACGTCAGAGGATCATTTGTGGCTCTGGGATATTATGGCAACGAGGATAAGACCAGAGATGCATTTGTTCAGAATCCGCTGAACGACAAATATCCTGAGCTGGTGTACAGAACCGGTGATCTGGTGAAGTATAACCGCTATGGCGAGCTGGTGTATATCTCGAGGAAGGATTATCAGATAAAGCACATGGGCTACCGGATAGAGCTGGGCGAGATAGAGGCAGCGGCTGGGGCGATAGATGGAATAAGAAGCTATGCGTGCATATATGATGAGATCGATGACAAGATCGTATTCATATATGAGGGCAGGAAGAAAGACGACGCTGAACTTTTAGAGGCATTCCGCAGGCGGGTGCCGCATTACATGGAGCCTGGCAGATTTGTGAGGGTGACAGCTATGCCTCACAATGCAAATGGCAAGATAGACCGGAAGCGGCTTAAAGCGGAATATATTTAAGTAATGTGCTGGCTGTTGACGCCGGACAGACTACGAATTAAAAGTTATGATGACCCCGTAGAGGGACTCTAAAAATATTACTATATGATACGAGGAGGATAAAAATCATGGAAGAATTATTAAAGATTTTAAATGAGGTTAAACCAGGAGTAGATTATGAGAACGAGACAGATCTGATAGGCCATGGCGTGCTTGATTCAATAACTATGGTGACACTTGTGCTTCAGATCAGCGATGAATTTGATGTTGACATATCACCGGTTGATATCACCCCGGAAAATTTCAGGACAGTGCAGACTATATATGATCTTATAAAGAGACTGGAAGATGAATAAAAGCTGGCAGCGCGAGAAGTGCATTGCCGTTGGTGCATAGCAGGCAGCTTCCAAAATACACTTTTTGGTTTGCAATCATCAGAGCCGGGAGACTAGCTGGGGCATAGCAGTCTGCTTCAAAAATACATTGCAGGAGAGATTTTATTATGGCATATACGTCGATAGCTTACATTGTGTTTATATTATTTGGCTCTTTTCTGATATACAACATTGTACCGCTTAAGTATAGGTGGAAAGTATTACTGGTATTCAGCTATATATTTTACTTTATCAATTCGGGCAAATACATTGTGTTCATTCTGGCAGGGACGCTGACGATATACGTAGGCGGCTTGCTGCTGAACAAGATAGACGATGGCTATACCATGGCGAAGAAGACCTTGCCGCGGGAGAACAAAAAAGAGTATAAGGCAGTCATAGGCTGGCAGAAAAAATGCGTGTGCGTATGTGTGGTTCTGATCAACGTTGGAGTGCTTGTGTATCTGAAATATTCGGAATTTATTGGCAGTGTGTTCACGGATCTGCTGGGACTTTTCCATGTAAATATTGGCAACCCTATGCACAAAATGGTACTGCCGCTTGGAATTTCGTTCTATACACTCTCTGCGGTCAGCTACATCGTGGATGTGTACAGGGGCAAATACAGGGCAACGGATAAGTTTGGCAAGATAGCGCTGTTTCTCGTGTTTTTCCCACAGATAGTTGAAGGCCCAATCGCCAGATTTGACCTTATTGGCGACTCTCTTTATGAGGGACATAAGTTCAGCTACAGGAATATGACCATGGGACTTCAGCTCATGGCATGGGGGTTTTTCAAGAAGATGGTCATTGCTGACCGTGCAAATATGTATGTTAATCAGATATTTGACAATTTCAGTGATTACAGCGGATTGTACGTCATAACCGGTATGCTTTTGTATACACTGCAGTTATATGCGGAGTTTTCGGGATGTATGGATATAGTAAGGGGAAGTGCCCAGATGTTTGGCATCACTTTGTCAGAGAACTTCAACCAGCCTTTCATATCAAAGACTGTCAGTGAGTTCTGGAGAAGGTGGCACATGACGCTGGGATCCTGGTTTAAAGATTACGTATTCTACTCTGTATCCCTCTCAAAACCGTTTGTGAAACTCAGCAAGAAGACCAGGGAGCATATGAATACATTTTTTGCAACATTTGTGCCTATGTCCATCGCCATGTTTATTGTGTGGTTCGGAACCGGTATATGGCACGGCGCCAGCTGGAAATATGTCATGTACGGACTTTATTACTGGGGAATCATGATTCTGGGACTTCTGACCGAGCCGTTATTTAAAAAGATGTTTGACGCAATGCATGTGAACAGGCAGGGCAGGATATACAGGTCGCTTCAGGTTGTCAGGACATTTTTATTTGTAAATGTGGGAATGCTCATGTTCAGAGCAGACGATCTCACGGTTTTTGGACATATGTTCACATCCATGTTCAAAAAATTCTCATTTGATCCGGTCATCACGGGCTCGCTTATGACGGTGAGAATTGACATGGCAGATTTCATAGTCCTTGTGGCAGGTGCGCTGATCCTGCTGGCAGTTGGTATTTACAAGGAACAGGGACATCATCTAAGGGAAGAGCTTGCAGAAAAAAATATCGTGCTCAGATGGGCGGTTTACTATGTGCTGATATTCAGCATAATAGTATTTGGCGCCTATGGCAAGGGATATGAGGTTGCAGGATTTATATATGCACAGTTCTGATGATTTGATAAATTGTTGTATGACGGTGAACGAAATTGGAATAATGTGGTGGTAAGCATGAAGAAGAAAAGTGTGTTAAATCTCGTAAAAAGTATTGTTTTTCTGGCTATAGCAGTGGGTATAGTTGCCTTCGGATGTCTGGTATTTCAGCCAAAGACAAGTGATCCGAAAGGCGGTCTTGTAAATGCAAATGCCAGGGCGTTCTATGGAGAACCGAAGGATTCGCTGGATGTGGTAGTTCTTGGAAACAGCAATGCATACAGTGGATATTCGCCTATGTATGTGTGGGGTAAATATGGTATTCCGACATATGTGGCAGCAGAGGGGGGACAGAATATAGTTGAAACTCTGGATATACTAAATGAGATATTGTCATGTCAAAAGCCAAAGGTGGTTGTGCTTGATGTGGATCTTTTGTGGGAAGGAATGAACAATACAAATCGACTTGAGAAGGATGTCCAGTCTCTTGCGGAGACCTATATTCCGCTCATCAGATATCATGACAGGTGGAAATCAATGCAGGCATCTGACAGCTTCAAAAGCCGGAGTTACACATATAGATGTATATCAAGGGGGCAATATCTAAGCAGAAAGACTATGCCGTATAAAGGAGAGGATGTCATGGCGGAAAGTGATGGCATAGAGAACATTCCGAGTCTGTCCAGATTCTTCCTTGATAAGCTTGTAAAAAGATGCAGGGAGGAAAGTATAGATCTGGTATTTGTCGAGTTCCCTACTATGCAGTCGTGGAATTATGAGAAGCACAATGCCATGGTGAAATACACGGATGAGGCTGATATAGAATTCCTTGATATGAATCTGATGACCGGAAAGTACAAGATCGACTGGAGCATGGACACAAGGGATGCAGGGCGTCACCTGAACTGTTACGGTGCGCGCAAGACCACATCATATCTGGCAGATTACCTCACATCAAATTATACATTTGAGGATAAGAGTAAGGACAGCCTGTATGCTGAGTGGAATGAGGCGTACAAGTATTATAAGAAGGTTCTCAAAAAAGGAAAGATATATGTGACTGATGATCGATAACAGTGAGATGAATGCGAAATGAATGTGAAATGAGAGATAACTCGGCGTTTTTACCTTTTTGAATAAGCAAGCTTGTATATGTAAAATATTTTATCTTTTTCGTTGCAATATGACGAAAAGATAAAATATTTTTTTGTTTTGTCGCTTTTGGGAAGTTTGTTCTCATAAAGTGATAAAATTATGCACTTTTAGGAAAAATGGCGAGTGGGAGTATGGGTAAGTTATACGAGCATATGAGTGTTTATATTAGTAGTTATACGAGTTGTTATACGAGTAGTGGATTTTTTGCTGATGATATAGCCTGTGTTATCGACAGCACACAACAAATTGAGTGTATTTAATGGGTAGTTTATATGTTGTTGGTATTTTTATTTTGTTTTACTATGAAAACAGTATGAATCTGCCTCAGACTATAGGTTTAAGCATATTACAAATAATTAATATTTCATCACAACTCATGCGAAATTTGATTTTCTGTATAATTAATTGTCCGTATATGGCAAGGATAAAATTTTGCATTTGTAAGACATAGAGAGATTCACAGGTTTCGTGCAGCTTTGATTTTTTTTCGTTTCTGTATAATTTCTGACCTGTTTCGGGGTGTTGACGATGATCTTTCACCGTGATAATGTTGCGGTTATCAGGCGAATATCAGATGAATATTGAATAAATATCAGGAAGATGTCAGAAGTATATATCAGACGATTATTAGGAAGTATATCAGGTGATTATCGGAAGTATACCCGACGATTATCGGAAGTATATCAGACGATTATCGGAAGTATATCAGACGATTATCGGAAGTATATCAGACGATTGTCGGAAGTATATCAGACGATTGTCGGAAAGACATCAGATGAACGC
>CAKQQK010000128.1:0-6211 GCA_934270935.1 uncultured Coprococcus sp.
AAATGCTATGAGTGCTATGCCGAGAACGGACTGAATTCTGTGGGAATAAGAGGACTTGCAAAAGCATGCAATACAAACCCATCTGTGTTATATACATACTTTGACGATTTGGATGATCTGATAGTACAGTCCACTGCACATTGCATGTCAAAGGTTGAGGATGATTTCATGAAGGAATCGCCAAAGGATGCAGAGGATGTAATGCGGTTTATTGAGGAAATACCATATTGGACGGCAAGGAAGCATGGCAAAAAATATAGATTGATGTATCAGGTGTATACTCATCCAAAGTATATTGAGCATGGAAAGAGGTTCTTTGAAGGAGTCAATGAGAGATATACAGAGTATGCAAAACAGCTTGAGCCCAAGATAGGTATTCCTTACAATATTCTTACTCCATTGATTTTCATCTTCGTAAGAGCAAGCGTGCATTATGCTTTATTTGAGGATGAATATTATCTGAAGTCACAGATGGAAGTGCTGAGGCAGAGCGTGATGCTCTTCATGGAGAAATATTCAAAGTAAATTTATACAAAACGGGTGGAATGATAAAAATTTTATCATTCCACTTTTTTTGTAAATATGAAATAAAAATTGGGTAAGCTATTATAGGGACATGAGATGGAAATAGACGGCAGACTGAAAGGAGAATTGCTTATGTCAAAGAAGAAATTAGGAATCGGGATAGCAGCGGTGGCAGCAGCCGGCGCAGGAGCAGCAGCTCTCACAGTTAAAAATCATAATAAGGCAAAAGTTCAGAAGGAGAAGGCTGCGGCTGAACATGCTGAGTACCGCAATACGGAGCGCGGAAAGCATGAGAAGAACAGTAAGGGAATCTATTATACAAATGGTAACTACGAGGCATTTGCCAGACCGAGAAAGCCGGAGGGCGTGGATGACAAGAACGCATATATAGTGGGAAGTGGTCTTGCATCACTGGCAGCAGCTTGTTTCCTTGTACGTGACGGACAGATGCCGGGCTCACATATCCATATTCTTGAGGCTATGGATATAGCGGGCGGTGCGTGCGATGGAATATTTGATCCTGCCAGAGGCTACGTCATGAGAGGTGGACGTGAGATGGAGAACCATTTCGAGTGCCTGTGGGATCTGTTCAGAAGTATACCTTCCATAGAGACACCGGGGGTATCGGTTCTTGACGAGTATTACTGGCTGAACAAGGAGGATCCAAATTATTCACTGTGCAGAGCAACAGTGAACAGAGGCAAGGATGCCCACACAGATGGCAAATTCAATCTGAGCCAGAAGGGCTGTATGGAGATCATGAAGCTCTTCATGACAAAGGACGAGGATCTGTATGACAAGACAATAGAGGATGTATTCGATGATGAGGTATTTGATTCGACATTCTGGCTGTACTGGAGGACGATGTTCGCATTTGAGAACTGGCACAGTGCACTGGAGATGAAACTCTACTTCCAGAGATTCATACATCACATCTCAGGACTTCCGGATTTCTCAGCCCTCAAGTTCACAAAGTACAACCAGTATGAGTCGCTGATCCTTCCGATGGTGAAGTATCTTGAGGCTGCGGGCGTGACATTCCAGTACAACACGGAGGTCACAAATGTCATATTTGACATGAGAGACGGCAAGAAGATAGCAAAGACCATCGAGTGCAGGGTAAACGGAACTGAGAAGGGAATCCCGCTTACTGAGAACGATCTTGTATTTGTCACAAATGGAAGCTGCACGGAGGGAACTATCTATGGCGATCAGAACCATGCGCCAAATGGTGACGCAGAGGTGAGAACAAGCGGCTGCTGGAGTCTGTGGAAGAACATAGCCACGCAGGATCCTTCATTTGGACATCCTGAGAAGTTCTGCTCTGATATATCTAAGACAAACTGGGAGTCAGCCACAGTCACAACGCTTGACGACAAGATCATCCCATACATCGTTGATATCTGCAAACGAGATCCGAGAACAGGAAAGGTTGTCACGGGTGGTATCGTGAGCTGTCAGGATTCAAGCTGGCTGATGAGCTGGACCATCAACAGACAGGGACAATTCAAGACCCAGGACAAGGATAAGGTGTGTGTATGGGTATATGGCCTGTTCACAGATGTTCCGGGCGATTATATCAAGAAGCCTATGAAGGACTGCACAGGTAAGGAGATCACAGAGGAGTGGCTCTACCATCTGGGAGTGCCTGAGGATGAGATCGAGGAGCTGGCCACAAACAGCGCAGTCTGTGTGCCAACTATGATGCCATATATCACCGCGTTCTTCATGCCTAGAGCAAAGGGCGACAGACCGGATGTAATTCCAGACGGATGTACCAACTTTGCATTCCTCGGACAGTTCGCTGACACCCCTCGTGACACAGTGTTCACCACAGAGTATTCAGTGAGAACAGCCATGGAGGCTGTGTATGGACTTCTTGGCGTGGACAGAGGTGTTCCTGAGGTGTGGGGAAGTGTGTACGATATCCGGGAACTGCTGGACAGCAGCGTGAAGCTCATGGATGGCAAATCTCCGCTTGAGATAAATCTCGGACCTCTGAACAAGCTCAAGAGACCTATACTTAGGAAGATTCAGGGCACGGTGATTGAAAAGGTACTGAGAGACCACGACATCATCAAAGAGGGTATGCTGTAGGTTGATGTGACATCGTCTATGATGTTGAAACAAATTGTGATGTACATCGATCAGCGTGCATGTAGTGTTTTGAAAATGTGAATAGCAATATATGGTAACAAGAAAGTTCCATGTGTCTGCACGGTGCAGATGCATGGAACTTTTTGCGTGGCAACGGATGGGATCAGGCCCCTTCCGGCATTCGGGGTCTTGAGAATTACTTATCATTCCTGCGTGAGTATACAAAGTTGGCAACAAGCCAGATGAGACAGGCGGTATTGCCAGATGCCTGGCTGAAAACATAGTCTATTGTGGATATATCAGCACCCATGGCCTGCCTGATGTCAGGGATGAGCACAAATATAAGCTGCCATGTGATGATATGGAATACGATCATGCCCCTCTTCATGACAGTTCTGCCTGCTAGCAGGGATATAAGGCTTGTGAGCATGAGCAGGGCTGTCGGTATGTACACTATGCTGACAGCCGGGAAGAGCAGATTGTAGTAATCATCGACGTATGCGATGGCCTGTTCCCTTCCAATGTGTTCTGACAGATATGTTACCCAGTAGGCGAGTGATCCTACGAGAAAATGCAGTGTTGCGGCGGATGCAACATACATGAGTCCTGCGTATTTGACGAGCGCTCTGGTCTTGCGGTACTTGGGAAGTATCTGCTCTGCGATGGCATCTATGCCAAATGCATAGAAGAACATACCGATAAGGCCGGTCACTAGAAGCAGTGCCACCCTCCACAGCTGAAAATCTCCGTTCATGTATGCTTCCCTCACATAGAGCCCTTTGTCTGCGGGCGATGCGGGTACGATGCTGAGACATAGATCTCCGACGATGAGAAGTGCTGCGCCGAGCGCGCCCAGCAGGCAGTTCCTTTGGTATTTAAGCTTTTCTTTCTGTTCCATGTAATCCCCCTTGTAAATTTACCTGGTTAGTATAAACTAACTAGAGAATATCATATACGAGGCGATAATTGAAGAAATATTTATAAATGTTGCTTATGTGATTGACAGCGCTGTTAGAATAAACAAACATAACAAATGTTATGCTAACTCGAAAGCGGCGGGCAAGCAGTAGTACACAGACATGAATTGGGATATGGAAGGGATGTAGTATCATGAATGTGCTTGATAAAAACAGTTATTTTGCAAAGTTTAAGAATGTGTTATTGGAGGAATGGGAAACAGACGATGGGAACCTTTGCCAAAAAACTTCACCGATAGGAAATGAAATTGACTTTTTTCGTGTATAAAAATATACTTTTTATAGAAGAAAATGAGTCTATGTTCTAAGATGGAGGGATGATTATGAGAGGAAGATGGAAAAAGGAAATTCTGCTATTTGTGATAGGTGCAGTGTGGGGATTCATATATTGGGGCAATACGGTTTGGAACCCAGATGTGCAGTATCTCCTGCATGACATAAAACATATAAAATTACCGCTTAACTGGCACTGGATATTTGACTCCGGGGTACACCTTGGTATAGCTGCGCTTGTGCTGGCGGTCATCACGATGCTGCTTCTCTGGATACTGAGATTTTTCTCGGATTCGAGGAATACACATGGACTGATCGTGGCAGGACAGTGGTTCACTGACTTGATCCTGTGCCCTTTCCTGACGGGTGTGATCTTGTTCTATTTCAATAAGTGGTTCCTGTACAAGATCATCGGCTCGAGAGGAGATGTTGTATTCTCCATAGCTTATCTGTTTGTGTACATACTGGTCTATATGATTCTTTGTTCGTGGTTTGATATATCGATCGAGAGGGTGCAGAGAAAGCCGAAGAAGAATTGCTGCCTGCTTATATGTCAGGTTCAGAATCGTGAGACATTCATAGATGTCAAGGAACTTGTAAGAAAATGCAGATACACAGAGTGTTATAATCTGATGAGGAACAACCATGAAAGACTTTCTCCAAAACAGTTCTGGGTTATAAGAGAGAAGAACTGGTCAGGGAAAAAGATGACTGCCGAGTGGCGGTACTATGCAAATGGCGACTATATAGAGCTTGATGATGGAGAACTTGCAACCAGGCTGCTGCTTGCGGAGAATGCAAAAAATATAGACTGGCAGCTATAAGCGCTGATGGATTATGGATAAAAGATAGAGAGAAGTAAACATGAATAAGATAGAGATAAACGACAAATGGATGCAGAAAACCAGTGTTGTGTGGTTCGGTGCTATGCTGTGCTGCCTGTTGTGGGGAAGTGCATTTCCGTGTATAAAGATAGGTTATGGACTGTGGAATATAGAGAGTGCGGATACGTCGGCACAGATACTGTTCGCAGGTATGCGATTCGTGCTGGCGGGAATCCTTGCCGTGATATTTGGAAGTCTGCTGGAAGGAAGATTCATCAGGCCGGAGAAGGGCTGTGCCGGCAAGATAGCGTGGCTTTCGATGCTGCAGACTGTAATACAATACCTGTTCTTTTATATAGGACTTGCGCACACAAGTGGAGTCAAGGCCTCCATCATAGAGGCAGTAAATGTATTCGTTGCCATCATAGTGTCAGGATTCATATTCCATCAGGAAAATGTCACTGCGAAGAAGATGCTTGGATGTCTGGTTGGATTTGCGGGAGTTGTCCTCATAAATATGAATGGAATGAACTTTCAGATGAGCTTGTCAGGTGAGGGTGCGATATTCCTTTCGACAGTGGCTTATGCATTTTCATCGGTATTTTTGAAGAGATATTCTGCAAAACACAATCCTGTCATGCTAAGCGGCTACCAGTTTATAGTTGGCGGAATTATTCTGTCGGTTGCCGGTTTTGCCATGGGAGGCAGACTCAGCACCGTATCCACCGAAGGAGTTTTGATGCTCATATATCTGGCTCTTGTATCGGCGGTGGCATATTCTCTGTGGGGAATGCTGCTCAAGTACAATCCCATATCCAGGGTTGCCGTATTTGGATTTATGAATCCGGTGTTCGGTGTGATACTGTCGGCCTGGCTGCTCCGCGAGGGCGCGCAGGCGCTTGGCCCGGTAAGCCTGGTGTCGCTGGTTTTGGTGTGCGCAGGAATATACATAGTGAATAAGTAGGGACGTTCCTTCTGTAACGAGGAGTGTCCCCGTGGCGCAATAAAAATAAGACAGAGGGACACTCCTCGTTACAAAAGGAACGTCCCCGGGAGGATAGCGATGAAGATGACAACACTTTGTTACATAGAGAAAGATGGAAGATATTTGATGCTTCACCGGACAAAGAAGGAGAAGGACATCAATAAAGGCAAATGGATCGGCGTAGGTGGACATGCCGAGGAGGGCGAGAGTCCGGAGGACTGCCTGCTCAGAGAGATAAAGGAGGAGACAGGTCTTACTCTCACATCATATCGGTTCAGAGGTCTGGTGACATTTATCAGCAATGAGTGCGAGAATGAGCTTATGTGCCTGTTCACCGCAGATGGATTTGAGGGGGATGTCCAGATATGCGATGAGGGTGATCTTCAATGGGTAGATAAAGAGATCGTGCCAACACTTCCGACGTGGAGCGGGGATGCGATATTTCTGAAACTGCTGCTTGAAGGGGAGAAGAGATTTTTCTCACTCAAGCTCGTATATGAGGGAAGTGAGCTGGTGGAGCACAGGCTGGA
>CAKQQK010000129.1:0-6083 GCA_934270935.1 uncultured Coprococcus sp.
TATCAACATAGTAAAGGAAGCAATAAACAATACCTTAAAACACAGCAATGGAGATCGCATGAACATTCGTCTGCGTGAACACCCTGCATTTTACCAACTGTCAATAACTGATAACGGCAGCGATATAAAAATAGCCGGTCATGGAATGGGTCTGTCTGGAATACGAGAACGTGTAAATATGCTCGGAGGGACCATAAAACTATCGACTGACAAGGGTTTTTCCCTTCTTATAACCGTCATGAAAAAGGAGGAAGATGACATATGAATATAGTAATAATAGATGATGACCAGCTTGTCGCCCTGTCCCTTCAAACCATACTTGAATCGGATGACAACATACACGTTGCCGCCACAGGAAGCAGCGGGGTGGAAGCTGTAAGACTATATGATGAGCTGGCTCCCGATGTCCTTCTGATGGACATCCGCATGGAAAATATGAATGGACTTGAGGCATCCGAAGCTATCATATCTGCACATCCGGACGCCAGGATACTGCTTCTCACAACATTCTCAGATGACGAATATATTATAAAGGCTCTAAGCCTCGGCGCTAAGGGTTACATCCTGAAACAGAACTTTGAAAGCATTGCCCCGGCTGTGATCGCTGTATATAACGGCCAGACAGTATTTGGCGAAGAGATTGTGGGAAAGCTGCCCGAACTTCTCAGTCATAGCAAGACCGGAACTTCTGTACAGGTAGAGCCATCACCATTTGCCAATCTCGAATACGAGCTCAGTTCAAAAGAACTTGACATCATAAAACTCGTCGCAGATGGAATGAATAATAAAGAAATCTCCCAGTCTCTATTCTTAAGCGAAGGAACTGTAAGGAATTACATAAGCTCTATTCTCGACAAACTCCAGCTCCGTGACAGAACCCAGCTTGCATGCTTCTACTACAAGCATCTCGTATGAAAAAGCGCAGGATACATAGTTGCCATCCGGCAATTCATATCCTGCGCTTTTTCTAGTTTTCTTTCTGAGTCTTACTTTGTCGTGCCTGGGTGAAAAGCACATTATATATACTACTGAAGTGAGGCATCCACACTTACATACGCTGTTGATATATATCCTATAGAACCATCATACAACTGAACCCCGATCCAGCTCTCATCCTGAGATACCACATCAAAAACTTCCCCGCTGTTGACTGTTGCAACATAAGAAGCGTCTGCAGCTTCAGTTGACACAACGTCCACGCCATCATAAAGTACAGATGCTGTAACTCCGTTCATAACCTGAGGCTCTTCAGTTGTAACCTCTGTGGCAGCCTCTGTTGTAACTGCCTCTGTAGTCTTTACTGCGCTGTTTCCAGATGCGCTGCTTGCAACCCTGGCTGTATTGTTCGCTGATACATAACTGTCTGCAGGCACCGCTGCATCCACGGCCATCTCGACACTTCCAGATGCCATCATCACAGCTTCACTCTTTGCTACTGTAACACTGTCATTGGCATATAACTCATCTGCAAGTGGATCAGCTTTCTCGCCAAAACTTATAACTGCAAATACACATATCGCTATAACTGCGACAAGTGCTGTCATCATAATGTTATGCTTTAAATATTTATAACTAAGAACATTTCTCCTCATATTGTCTACAAATCTGCCTAATTTGCTTCTTGATCTCGTCATCTTCGTTCCTCTTCTTTATCTTTAATTCGTAATTGTTTCTTTACAATCTCGGTCCATTTGTTACATTTCTGTTAAATATAATACACTACATGCATCAATGTGTCAACTGAATATGACAAAAAATCATCAATTTCTAGTGGTTTTTTACAACTGGACATAACGACATCTTGTGTTTTGTAACATTTTGTTATATCTTTATATTTGTTCTATTTTTATCAGGCTTATGTTATCATGATTGTTAAAGGAGAACACTTATGAGACTGGATAAATTTCTTGTGGAGATGGGTATCGGCAGCAGAAGCCAGGTCAAACAATACGTGAGAAAAGGCACTGTCAGTGTCAACGGCATTACCGCCAAAACAGCCGATATCAAGATTGATGAAAACAAAGATACAATAGCATACAACAACAAAATTCTTACATACAGCAGATACAGATACTTTCTGTTGAACAAACCGGCAGGATGTGTAAGTGCCACAAAGGATAATGTGCACCAGACAGTCCTTGATCTGTTAAAGGGAGAAAACACAAAAGATCTCTTTCCTGTGGGAAGGCTCGATATAGACACAGAAGGACTTCTTCTGATAACAAATGACGGTCAGCTCTCCCACCACCTTCTGTCACCGGCACATCATATTCCCAAAACCTACTATGCAGAGATTGACGGCTATGTAACTAGTGGCATTGCCGACCAATTTGCGCAGGGAGTTGATATCGGTGATGACACGCTGACTCTTCCGGCCACACTTAAAATATTGTCAAATGATGAGCGCCATTGCTGTTCAGAGATTGAACTCACCATCACAGAGGGCCGCTTCCATCAGGTAAAAAGAATGTTTCAGGCTGTAGGAATGACTGTTACATTTCTGAGACGTATATCCATGGGCAGTCTTCATATTGGAAGTGATATTCCCGTGGGAACCTACAGGAAACTTACCGATGATGAGGTAGCAGCACTCAAGAACACCCAATAGCTATATACCAGCCATAATCTTATATAAAACAAAGGACAATATACACCTACCTGATACGGTATGCATATATTGTCCTTTGTTCTATTCTGTAATAATCTATTTTGATGTATCTGTCACATAAGTATCAACGCCATCAGCTATACCCTTTGCAATCTTGCTCTGATAATCATCAGTTACAAGAAGTGCTTCCTCAGACGCCGTCGTCATATATCCAACCTCAACTATAGTCACAGGAACTGTACTCCAGTTGATTCCGCTCATCGCATCTGTCTCCCAGATACCATCACTCTTTGCACCAGTAGATGCGATCAGCCCCTGCAGAACATCAGTTGCAAGGTTCTTGCACTTATCATAAATGGATGAATTGTATGGGTTTGACGCTGTCTGGCATACCGTCATGACACCCGTTGCAGTGTTGTCTGTAGATCCATTCGTATGAATCTTGATAACTGCATCTGCGTTCAGATTGTTCGCATACTCAGCTCTTGTAGCATTGCTTATATCCACATCATTGCTGGTTCTTATCATCTTCACAGTATATCCTCTGGCTGTAAGTTCAGTCTCAAGTTTCTGCGCAATCTGAAGATTCAGCTCGTACTCGGCAATTCCTGTCGAAACACCGGTGTTACCTGTTGTAGCCTTGACCTTTGTCTCCGTTGCAGCAGGTCCTATAGGCTCCTTCTCTTCGTTGGCTGTCTTCTGATGTCCTGCATCTATAACAACCGTCTTTCCCTCACCGATATTTGATGAAACGGCACTCTCCGTCGTTGCGTCTGAAGATCCCTCAGTTGTCGCCTCTGTACTCTTATCTGTACTGCCACCGCCAACTACCTCCAGGAGTTCTGAATATATATAATATTCTCCGCCGTCTATGGATACCTTGCTCCACTCATCGTTATATCCGACTCTGTCAAACTCTACATCATTCGCAGCTTCCTGATATACTTCACCATCTGTAGAAGGAGTTGTTCTTATATTAACATAGTCCAGAGTTTTTACCTTATCCTTACAGATTGTAAATCCATCTTTGTCCTTCTCCGGCTGTGCCTCTGTGGTCACCTCAGTTGTTGCAGCGGTCGTCATCTCTGTAGTCGCTTCAGTTTCAGTTGTCTGCTTCTCTGTGGTTGCGCTTTCCTTGCTTCCACATCCGGCAAATGCAAACATGGATGCTAGTCCAAGGCAAAGTGCCGCATATTTTAAATAATTCTTCTTCATGAGTATCCTCCGTTAATGAATATTGAATTTAACAATACATCAGCTTATTGTAACATAATCGTAATAACTACTCAAGTCCAAATACTGCACCACATATCTTCTTTAACTGCATATAATCTTCAGCGCTTCCAAGCTCCACAGCAGAATGCATGGCAAGGATCGGAATTCCCATATCAACTGCCTTCACCGGCAAATATGAAGAAGCTATAGGCCCCAGTGTCTGCCCACCAGCCATTCCAGATCTGTTCACCTGGCGCTGAACTTTTATATCATATTTTCTTGCGAGTGCCATAATAACCGCTGCTGCAGCACTGTCAGATACATATCTCTGACTTGCACTTGATTTCAGGGCAACTCCTTTTCCCATGATGATCTCATTTGTAGGATCACTCTTCTCCGCATAGTTAGGGTGCGTTGCATGTGCCACATCTAGTGACAGCATAAATGCATCACGCATGATGCGCATTTGCTCATTCTCATCCATGTCAAGCCCCTTGAGGATTCTCCTTACTATGTCCGCAAGAAGGACAGAATCAGCTCCCTGCTTTGACCTGCTGCCAATCTCCTCGTTGTCAAACAAAGATATGACATTTATACAGTTGCCGCCTTCCGGTCTGCACATGGTATCCACAAGAGCTGCAACTGAAGTGACATTATCCAGTCTCGGGGATGAGATCATGTCCTTGTCCACACCTACAACCTCCATGTTATCCATATTGTACAAATACAGATCATAGTCCAATATATCATCTACAAGGAGTCCCAGATCATCAGCCACATACTTTAATATATCTCCATTTTTAAGATTGTTTCCATTTAGGCTATATACCGGAATGAGCTCCTTCTGTACATTCATCTTCTCACCAGACATTTCCTTTTTCAGATGAGGCGCAAGACTTGGTATGATACACATAGCATTCTTTGAATCATACAAATACATCTCTGGTCTAAACGGATCCGTCGTCTGTGTCATAACCTTACCAGCGATACCGAGTGGTCTGTCAAACCATGTCTCCTTCAAAAGTCCTCCGTACGGCTCCACATTCAATGTCAGATATCCTGACCGATTCATATCAGGCTTTGTCTTTATCTTCAGCATTGGAAAATCCGTATGTGCAAGTCCTATATTCATCCTGCTATATTCCGGCACATCACCTACCTCAAATGCAACGATCATAGACGGATAAGGCTTTACATAGTATCTGCTGCCAGCAGTCAGGTCCCAAACCTCTCCCATATCCAGAGTTCTATAATCATGTGCCTTCAATATATCTTCACATTCTTTCACAACATGAAACTGAGTGACTCCTTTGTCAAGAAGTCTGCAAAGTGTATTCATCATATCAAAACCTCCTTATTCTTCGAACTTGATTGTAGCACAAACTCAGCCTGTCCGAACATTATTTTGAGGATAATACATACTTTACTTATTTTACATAAATATATACTTGTCTAGTTTTTAAAAAGGCTGTATAATCGCCATTAGGTACTTTAGCACTTTCATGCGTCAAACTGTTAAATCAATTGTTTTGACGCCATATATATAAGGAGATGACTCTATGAAAGATTTTTCAATAGGATTTATCGGTCTGGGACTTATCGGAGGATCTATTGCCAAATCAATCCACCGCATTTTTCCTGATTACAGAATAGTCGGCTTTGACAACAATGTATCCACGCTCAAGGAGGCAGCTGCCGATGGAACGCTTACTGAATATACAGATGACATACACACCATAGCTGGGTGTAACTATATCTTTCTGTGTGCACCGGTCCACTATAATATAGAATATCTGCGCCAGCTAGGGCCATTCCTTACAGACAGCACTATACTGACTGATGTCGGAAGTGTGAAGCTCGACATATACGAAGCAGTCCAGGAGCTTGGGCTTGCCAGATATTTTGTCGGCGGACATCCTATGGTCGGCTCTGAGAGATCCGGCTACGAGGCGGCAACCGACAGGCTCATAGAGAATGCCTACTACTTCATTACACCTGCAGACGGAGTTATGCCGGGCAAGACTGAGGAGTTCTCCACATTTATCGGAGATCTGGGCGCAATACCGATCACATACTCACCTGTTGAGCACGACCGTATAACCGCTTATATAAGCCATGTGCCCCACGTCATAGCCGCCTCACTGGTCAACCTTGTCGCAGCGGCAGACAGCCCGGACAATATTTTCAAATCACTGGCAGCCGGAGGTTTCAAGGATATAACCAGGATCGCATCCTCCAATCCGGTGGTATGGGAGCACAT
>CAKQQK010000130.1:0-6060 GCA_934270935.1 uncultured Coprococcus sp.
CGATAATACCGTAAGAGAATTGAATAAAAGGGGCATCATAACTGAGCCGATTAGACTCGATATTTACACAGGCAAAAGAATGACATTCTTTTATGACCCTGACAATCTACCCTTGGAAATTCACGAATAAAGTATTGCAGTTAAAAGATGTGTCTTGTTTTGGACTGCGATTTTATAACTTCAAGTTTGATGGACTATACTCGGCGTAGATATCAGAATGAGAGCGAGGAACAATGCATGGATATGTTACAGTTGATGAAGGAGAGGCACAGTGTGCGGCAATATAAGGATAAGCCAATCGAGCAGGAGAAACGTGCGGAGATCGACAGGCTTATCTCTGAGATAAATTCTGAGAGCGGACTGAGCATGCAGGCGGTCTACGATGAGCCGAACTGTTTTGATTCGTTTATGGCGCATTATGGCAAATTCACAAATGTTTCTAATTATATAGCGATAGTTGGCGCAAAGAACGACCAGGAAAAGGCCGGCTACTACGGTGAAAAGCTGGTGCTTGGATGTCAGGAACTTGGACTTAACACATGCTGGGTTGCAATGTCACACGGTAAGACCAGGGCAGTCATAGGCAAAGGGCAGAAATTGCTGATAGTGATTGCCCTTGGGTACGGTGAGAATCAGGGCGTTGCCCACAAGAGCAAAGATGTATCGGAAATCAGCAGGGCAGATGTTGAGACAGACTGGTTCACAAAGGGGATGGAGGCTGTGTGTCTGGCACCGACAGCGGTGAACCAGCAGAAGTTCATGTTTGAGCTGAGAGAGGGTGTGGTGACAGCGAAAGCTCCGAGAGGAATCTGCACGAAGATAGATCTTGGAATTGCCAAATACCACTTTGAGGCTGGGAGTGGGCATGAGATTTAGGGACGCTCCTCGTGACAAAAGGAACGTCCCTGGGAGAGGACACAAATTCTTCACAAAATAATTAGCACTCACCTCTTGACAGTGCTAACAGCTAGGTGTATAACATAGTCAAAGATAAGGAAAGGGATTAGAAAGAAGAGAAAGAATCCCGAAAGTTTATCTTGAAAATTATTTTGAAAGTAACAGTAAACAAAAAGTCTAAGTGCCTTGGGACTTCATAAGAAGCCACAATTTCCGACACTTGTTTGAGATTGAAAGGAGAAATGACTTATGTTACCTAGTATTTTTGGAGAAGATTTATTTGATGATTGGATGAATGACTATTTCCCATTTGGAAAGGATTTTGACAAGGAGTTCAGTAAAGCGTTAGCACCTACCGAGCATGCGCTGTATGGCAAGCATGCAAAGAACATGATGAAGACCGATGTCCGTGAGACAGACGATTCATATGAAGTAGATATGGATCTCCCAGGATTCAAGAAAGATGAAGTAAAGGTTCAGCTTGCTGATGGTTACCTGACAATTGAGGCTGCAAAGGGTCTGGATAAGGATGAGAAGGACAAGAAGAGTGGCAAGTATATCAGGCGTGAGCGTTATGCCGGCAGTATGAGCAGGAGCTTCTATGTCGGTGAGGGAGTTACTCAGGAAGACATTCATGCAAAGTATGAACATGGCGTACTGAAGCTGTCGATTCCTAAGAAGGAAGAGCAGAAGAAAGTAGAGAAGAGTAATTACATCGCAATCGAATAATGTAAGAAATGCGTAATTACTTAATAACAGATGACTAATATTCGTAGAGCCCTCCGTGTATCTGCAAGGTGCAGGTATGCGGGGGGCTCTTTTGCGTTCTGCAATTAGATGTAAATGAGCATTGTGCCAGTGAAGGCGAAAAAATATTACAGTTATTTTGGGCTGGAATATCTCTAAAAATGTTGAAATGATATTTGATTTATTTGATAATAGTGATTGAGACTATTGAGGGAGGACAAGCGGTGAAACGTTATTCAATAAAGGGGGATTTATATGTTCGATTTTCAGCAAATGTATAGAGAAAAACTGCGTACACCGGAGGCTGCGGTGGAGTGTGTCAAGAATGGAGACTGGGTCGATTACACATCGTCCCTTGGAAAACCTGTACTTCTTGACAGGGCACTGGCAAAGCGGAGAGATGAGCTGCACGATGTGAAGATCAGGGGCAATCTGATGGCTGGCCCTATAGAGGTTGCAGAGTGCGATGACAGTCAGGAGCATTTTGTGTATCATAGCTGGCACTGTTCGCAGTACGAGAGAAAGCTGTGCGATGAGGGAAAATGCTACTATATACCGATGGTGTTCCACAACAATGCGGCTTATTATGAGTATTTCCTCCATGTTAATGTCGTCATGGTGTCGGTGGGACCTATGGACAAGCATGGCTATTTTAACTTCTCGGTAAATACCGGTGTGGCTGCCCCTATTGCCAGGAAGGCGGACATCGTGATAGTTGAGGTGAATGAGCATATGCCTAAGATACGCGGTGGATATGATGAATGTATTCACATATCGGATGTGGACATGATCGTGGAGGGGGAGCACGAGCCATTTGCTGATGTGAAAACACAGGCACCGCGGGAGGTTGACCGGAAGATAGCGGAGCTGCTTATTCCATACATAGTAGATGGTTCAACACTGCAGCTTGGTATCGGAGGAATGCCAAATGCGGTGGGCGAGATGCTGGCTCAGTCGGATCTCAAGGATCTTGCCATGCACACGGAGCTCTGCTCGGACGCATATCTAGCCCTGTACAAGGCGGGCAAGCTGACAAATAAATACAAGAACATAGATCGTGGAAAAGGCGTATTTGGCTGTGCCATCGGTTCAAATGAGCTATATGAGTGGCTGGACGACAATCCGGGAATCGCCGCATATCCACTTGAGTATGTGAACAGGCCATATGTCATATCGCAGATAGACAATATGGTATCCATAAACAGCTGCGTGGCTGTGGATCTGTACGGACAGGTTGCGGCGGAGAGCAGCGGTTCACGCCAGATCAGCGGAACCGGCGGACAGCTCGATTTCCTGATCGGAGCATCGGGCTCCCGTGGCGGAAAGGCATTTATATGTATGAGTTCCACCCATACCGACAGGAATGGAGTGAAGCATTCCAGGGTAAAGCCGCAGTTCAACGGAGATATCATCACCTCGCCGAGAAGTCAGGTGTACTTTCTGGCAACAGAGTACGGCGTGATAAATCTTGAGGGGCGTTCCACGTGGGAGAGAGCGGAGGCGCTGATATCCATAGCCCATCCTGATTTTCGGGACATGCTGATAAAGGAGGCCCAGGAGAGAAAGATCTGGCGGAGGTCGAATAAGAGATGAAAAGGTTATTTGACATAGACATAAAGGACTACGAAGCGGGCTATAATGTATACCGCAGACCGTCGGCACGTGGAATCATCCTGCAGGGAGACAGAATAGCCCTTGTCTACAGTGAGCGCGAGCACTATTACAAATTTCCAGGGGGCGGTATTCAAGGCGGAGAGGACAAAAAGGCAGCCCTTGTCCGCGAGGTCCGGGAGGAGACCGGGCTTGTGGTCATCCCTGATAGCATAAGAGAATTTGGAAGTGTACTTCGCAGACAGAAGAGTGACAAATCGGCTGATACTATATTTGAGCAGGAGAACTTCTATTATATATGTGATGTTGAAACTGCGAATATAGGACAGGAACTTGATGAATATGAGCGCGAGGCGGGATTTGTGCTAAGAGTCTTGCCAATCGATGAGGCAATACGTGCAAATGACGAGTATCACAGTGAGAACTATTTCGATGAGGTTATGATAAAGAGGGAGCTTCGGGCTCTTCAGATGGTGAAGGTGCAGATGAAACTATAGACGCATGTGTAGATGTCTGGAGAAATGAGAATTATGACCGAACTACGGGAATTATTTCTGGTTGTATCGGTTGTTATGAGAAGATCATGGCATTATAAAAGTGAGAATGCGGATGAAAGAAAAATCTAAAAAACCCAAAAGTAGAAATACGAAAAAACAGAAATACATAAAATTGGCAGTTACTCTGAGCATAGTGATTGTCATAATATTGTTCTGCAATTTTCAAAACAAACACCTTGAAACCACACATTATACATATGCGGCAGAGCAGCTTGGCGCAGATCTTGAGGGATATCGCATCGTCCAGATATCGGATATGCACAATGCAAAGTTTGGCAAGAATAACCAGAAACTGGTGGACAGGATAAAAGAATGTGAACCGGATATGATCGTCCTGACCGGAGACCTTGTGGACTCAAATCATACAAATGTAGACCGCGCAGTCCAGTTTGTGGATGAGATCGTGAAAATATGTCCGGTATACTACGTCACAGGCAACCATGAATATTGGCTTGAGAAATCTGAATATGACGAGCTTATGTCTGGACTTACCGGTGCAGGGGTGGTTATCCTGGATGATCAGGTTGTGGAGATATCCAGGGGTGATGCGAAGTTCAGGCTGGTTGGACTTGACGACAGAAGCCTTTCGGATGGTACACTGGAGGCGTTGCTTAGTGATGAAAGTATTAGGAATGATCAGGGTGAACAACAGGAAGAGATAGCTGATAATGATAAAATTCAGGCGGTTGTGCAGGAAGACTTTGGAGGAAAATTACAGAATGAGGCGCATGAAGGTTCTGAGGATAAAGTTCAGGATGAGGCGCATGAAGGTCCTGAAGAGAAAATTCAGGACGCCGTGAAGGCGGACTCCGAGGGAAATGAACTTACAGTAGTTCTTGCGCATGAACCTCAATATCTAGCCAGATATGCCCTCGCCGGTGTTGATCTCGTGCTTTCTGGACATGCCCACGGCGGACAGTTCAGACTGCCATTTGTCGGCGGGATAGTGTCTCCGGATCAGGGATTTCTTCCGGAATATACAGCAGGTGAATATTATATGAATGGCACAGAGATGATAGTCAGCCGAGGGCTCGGCAACAGTGTGATACCTGTGAGGTTGTTTAACTATCCGGAGATTGTATGCGTGGAGCTGAAGACGAAGTAGGTATTTTATGATATAGGTAAATAAAATGCGAGGCCGGATGCTCAGACAGAAAGCTGATTTGCGGTGGGTAATCCGTGGAATTTTCACGGATAGGGATTTTTTTCAAAAAAAGATAAAAAATTATCGCCATTTAATATAAAAAGTCTCGAAAAGATACAAGCTTACAATTTTTTGTATCTTTTCGAGACTTTTTTGCACATAAGTGATAAATTTATGTTCTAAATAGCTGAGAATTTGAAAAAAGATTAAATCCGCTAACGAGTTGTTGCTTATGAATAAGTCAAATGGTTTGTTCAACAATCATCAGCGAAGAAGTTGGAGCTATCTCAGCCTTTCGTCCACTTCAACTTTGAAAGGAAGCTTGCTTATAATATCATGTTCAAGATCAATACCAGGGTACACTTCAATGAGCTTAAGTCCCTTTTCAGTGAGTTCAAATACGCATCGTTCTGTGACGTATATAACCCTCTGTCCGTTTGCCAGCGCACGTTTTCCTGAGAAACTGATGCTTCTGACATCGTTTACGAACTTAGGAATACTTCCCTCGTTTTTGATGGTCACGATGCCGTCGTTGTCCTCCACGGCAAGCCCCTTCGTGTCAAATGTGAGACAGAATACAACGGTTGCTGTTTTGGCGGTGATATTTGCAAATCCGCCTACACCGGCAAATGCGCCAGGGCCCTTGTGGGCGTTTACATTTCCGAATCTGTCAACCTCGATCCCGCCCATGAAACAGATATCAAGACCGCCGTTGTTGTAGAGGTCAAACTGGTTTGCCATGTCATATATGGAGTCCGCGCCAATGACAGCGCCGAACACCTTGCCCGATGCAGGAAATCCGCCTACACCACCGGATTCTACGGTCAGGGTTATCTTGTCCAGAATACCGTTTTCTCTGGCATACTTGGATACGGTCTCCGGAATACCAACACCTATGTTGACTATATCGTCCGGTTTCAATTCCAGAGCGGCCCTTCTTCCAATGATCTCTGCGCTTGTATTGACAATATTTTTTGTCTTGGTACGACCGGCAAGCATCTCAGCCCAGTCCTGCCACTGTGAATATGGAATCTCAAAACTTCCTGTCAGGGATTCGTATGATGCGTGTCTTGGCTCCGGCGGTATCTCAACGATAGCGTCAAC
>CAKQQK010000131.1:0-5978 GCA_934270935.1 uncultured Coprococcus sp.
TAGACGCTTCGCGTGGCGCCTGCGTGCTTCACAAGGATTCCTCCCGCTTACGCGGGCCCCTCCTTATGAAATATCATTCAAGGCATTCCATTTTGCTCACTGATACTTCATATGCAACTTTGCTCACAACCTGGTCGCCATCTACACGTTTCTGATATTCGCGGCTCTGTATTCTGCCCCATATCGCAACATGTTCTCCAACCTGCAGTTTTCCGGCAAACCGGGCATTTCTGCCCCAGCATATACATGGTATGTAATCGCTCTTGCCATAAGCTCTGTTCACTGCCAGCAGCACGTCAGCTATCTCTCTGCCAAGCGGCGTCATCCTGTACACAGGTGCTTTACATATGTAACCGTCCAGATATATCTGATTCGGCTTATTTTCCTCCTCTGCCTCATCATCATCAATCTGCTCAATCTCTCTGACAAACACAGATAGTATGAGACGATTCTTCGTCTCCTCATGCTTATTGTATGACCTGAACTGTCCCTTAGCCAATATCTTTTCTCCAATATGGGACTCATTCACGTCAAACAATCTGTCCGACACCATAAGCGGGATAACATCATAAGCGTCGCTCAATCTGCTGACCATCAGATCTACCATATAGAATCCCTCGCCAAATATTTCGTGGCTAAATGTAAATTCCGATGTTATCTCTCCTGCTACTACTACCTGATTGTTGTTCAATGTTTTTTCAGTCATATTTTCTCCCTCCGTTACAACAAACTCTTGCATACTTTAAAAGCTATGCCCCTATTCCGGAAAATATGACGTCTTGTTTAATCTAGTTTTGTCGGCCGCATTTTCGCTGTCTCATGGCTTCATACGACAAAAGAGTCGCTGATATGGCAGCGTTCAGGGATTCGACTTTTCCCTCCATCGGAATACGCAGTAATTTGTCAGAGGTGGCAGCAATCTCGTCTGACAGCCCATTCCCCTCATTCCCTATGAGAAACGCAGTCTTGTCCGGGAAATGTATGTCGTACAGGTCGTCCCCATTCAGATGAGCACCATATACAACAACACCCTCTTTCTTGAGTCCTTCTATCGTGGAGACCAGGTCTTCACTCTGTATAAAAGGGACCCTGAATATCGCTCCCATAGTCGACCTGACTACCTTTGGATTATATGGATCACACGATCCCGGACCAATTATAACCGCTGTTATCCCGGCAGCCTCAGCACTTCTGAATATAGTTCCCATATTTCCCGGATCCTGAAGCGTGTCAAGAACAAGATATGTCTCTCTATTATTTTTTCCACACACATCATCCTCACCGTAATGAAAACAACCAACCACAGCAAGGCACCCCTGCGGGGCCTTCGTCTGAGACACACCGGCAAACACACTGTCGCTTAATATCACAGGATCTGCCTCATCAAAGAACCCTTTTCGCCCAAGTTCGTCACCATACGCCACATACGCAGACTCTGACAGATATATCTCCTGTATCTTATCAACAGGTATCTCCCGAAACATTCGTATTCCCTCGACAAGAAATACATCCCGCTGTCTGCGAAGCTTCGCATCTTTGCCCAGCTTATTCAGTTCTTTTACCTTTGGATTGCTGTTCGCCGTAATTATATCCACAATTATCTCCTTTCAGGCCCCACATCTCTTATGAGAACCCTGTCCTTTCCATATTCCATCTGAAGAGCTGCCACGACTCCGGAATTTTCATTCACACAGAAACCCCTTCCCATATTCTTGGCCTGATGCGTTTTCTTAAGCTGTACATACACCGGACAACTGCCTTTGTACTCCTCTAATATGGATATAAATCCAGACTCATTTTTTGTGTACTCCATAACGTCTTCGAAAAGAACCCATAGCTGCTTTGTACTCTGTTTTACCTCTGGTTTTTTCTTTGGCGTCCATGTATTCCTGCCAGCAAATTCCGCTCCATTTGCCGCATCCTCAAATGTCATGAGCTCTGATAAAAGCAGCTTATTTTCCTTCTCTCCAACGCTTGCACGACCCTTGATAAACACTCTGTTGTCAACCAGCAGTTTGTCTCTGCATCTCTCAAAATCCCTCGGAAACACAGTAATTTCTATCTGGCCGTATAGATCCTCTATCGTCACATAGGCCATATTCTGATTCTTCTTGGTAAGCTTCACTGCAACATCAGTTATTATACCGCCCACAACATACACTTCATTGTCCCGAAGGCGCTGTACTTCGCTCTCAAGCTGCTCCTGGGCTTCATCACTGCCTTCCTCTTCCTCCACAACAAAATCAGTGGACTGCGCAGTACACATTCTTCGCATAAGATCTGCAAATTTCTCCAGCGGATGCCCCGATATATATACACCGACCACAGCTTTTTCAAGCGACAACTTCTCTGTATCCGGATACTCCTCCACATCCGGGTATGGCACCTGTACGCTCTCCGCAAACTCGTCACCCATGAAATCAAACAGAGACATCTGTCCGGATTCTCTGTTCTTGCGCTCTCTTGCTGCAGCATCTGATATAGCAGGAAGCGCCATAAGCATCTGACGTCTGTTCGCTCCCATACCGTCAAATGCACCGCTCTCTATAAGGGCCTCGACTGTCTTTTTATTCGTATCCTTAGCCGGCATTCTGGTTAGGAAATCACGCAGATCTTTAAATGCGCCATTCTTTTCCCTCTCCTGCACCACACGGTCTATGACAGCCGCGCCGACACTCTTTATGCCAGAGAGTCCATATCTTATCTTGCCGTCACTTATGGAGAACTTTGCAACGCCTTCATTTATATCCGGCGGCAGAATCTGAACTCCCATCTGTCTGCAGACGCTTATGTATTTTGCAACCTTGCCATTGTTGTCTAGAACCGACGACATGAGAGCCGCCATGAACTCAACCGGATAGTAGTATTTGAGATACGCCGTCTGCGCTGCCAGAACCGCATACGCCACCGAATGAGACTTGTTGAATGCGTACTCAGCAAATTTTGTCATCTCGTCAAAAATCTTATTTGCCACATCTTCAGATATTCCATTTGCCACACATCCGGGAACGTTCAATTCCTTGTTTCCATATACAAAGTTCTTTCGCTCCTTCTCCATCTCTTCCGGTTTCTTCTTGGCCATTGCACGTCTAACAAGATCACTTCGTCCAAGCGTGTAACCTGCGAGCTTCATTACAATCTGCATGACCTGCTCCTGGTAAATGATACAACCATATGTTGGCTCAAGTATCTCCTCAAGTTCCGGTGTGTCATATGTAACCAGACTTCGGTTCTCTTTTCCACGTATGTAGTCATCTATGAACTGCATCGGGCCGGGTCTGAAAAGCGCTACACCGGCTATGACATCATCCAGACTCTGGGGTTTCAGTTTCATCATGAAATTCTTCATACCCTGACTTTCGAGCTGGAACATGCCCTCAGTTTTTCCCTGGCTCATAAGTCCAAGTATGTTCGGATCATCATAATCTATGTTGTCAATATCCAGATCTTTTCCCGTGGTTTCTTTTATAAGCTTAACTGTATCCTGTATCACAGTCGCTGTTCTAAGTCCCAGGAAATCCATCTTGAGCATTCCAAGATGCTCGACTGTATTCTTCTCAAACTGAGTGACCACCGCACCCTCGGCGCCAACCGAAAGCGGTGCATACTCCTCTATTGCCTCTCTGCCTATAACGACGCCCGCCGCATGCATTCCGGCATTTCTAGGAAGTCCCTCAAGCTTCTTTGCTATATCAACCAGCTTCTTGATATCCTCAGAGCTGTTATACATATCCTGAAAATCCTTGCTGGTTTTAAGCGCTATATCGATGGTCATGTCATTTTCTGCAGGGATTGCTTTTGCAAGGGCATCACATAGAGAATACGGGAGGTCCATGGCGCGTCCCACATCCCTGATAACGTTTCTAGCACCCATTGTCTGATAGGCTATGATCTGTGTAACACACTCCTCACCATATTTCTTCACACAATAATCTATAACCTCCTGCCTCCTTATGTAGCAGAAATCTATATCAATATCCGGCATGGATACTCTCTCAGGATTAAGAAATCGTTCAAACAGCAGATTGTACTTCATCGGTTCTATCGCTGTGATATCCAGGCAGTATGCCACCACACTTCCAACCGCTGAGCCTCGTCCCGGACCAACTGCAATCCCATGCGTCTTTGCAAAATGGATAAAATCCCACACTATGAGAAAATAATCCACAAATCCCATGCTCTTTATGACAGAGAGCTCATAATCTATTCTGGAGCGCACATCATATCCTTTATCGCCCTCATGGAACTTCTCGCTGTCTGCAAATGAAATTCCATACTTTTTCTCCATACCCTCATATACCAGATTCTCAAGATATTCCTCTGCTGTATATTCCTCAGGCACGTCAAATCTCGGCACCTTCTGTTCTCCAAATACTATATTTACGTTGCATCTCTCCGCTATCTTGTGCGTATTTTCCAACGCCTCAAGCGCATAAGGGAAAAGCTCGGCCATCTCCTCTTTGGACTTCAGATAATACTGTCCGCCTGTATACCGCATTCTGTTCTCATCCTGAACTTTACGGTTTGTCTGTATACAGAGAAGAACGTCATGAGCCTCCCAGTCCTCCGCATATATATAATGTGAATCGTTCGTGACAACCATCGGTATACCAAGTTCCTTTGAAAGCCTCATGACTCCTGCGTTGACTGTGGCCTGTTCCGGTATACCATGATCCTGCATCTCAAGGAAATAGTTGTCCGCCCCAAATACATTCCTGTATCTGATAGCAGTCTCACGTGCCTCATCATAATTTCCTTTCCTGAGGTTCACCGCCACCTCACCCGCCAGGCAGGCTGAAAGTGCAATTATGCCTTCATGATATTTCTCAAGCACTTCCATATCCACCCTTGGTTTATAGTAAAATCCCTCGGTGAATCCCCTTGTGACAATCTTAGAAAGATTATGATATCCTTTGTCATTTTCAGCAAGTAAAACCAGATGATAATACCTGTCATCACCTTTCCCGGTCTCCCTGTCGAACCTTGATCCCGGACTCACATATACCTCACATCCAAGTATCGGCTTTATTCCCTCAGCATGACACGCCTCGTAGAATTCTATGACACCGTACATGACTCCATGGTCTGTTATAGCCAGAGAATCATACCCCAGTTCTTTTGCTCTGTGAACCAGTTCTTTTATCTTAGCCGCACCATCCAGCAGACTGTATCCGGTATGAACATGCAAATGTGTAAACTCCATTACAACCCTCCATTGTGCATATAGCAGATGCAAAGCACCTGTCTGTCAAACTGTGTATCCTTCGTTATTTATTGTGCAGTATTTCCCGCCTTATATAATCAAACGTGTAATCCTCTCCCTTTTCAGCCAGCATATGAAGCAGTTGTTCCAGAAGTGCTGCCGACTCAGGATGCAGCATATCTCTAGATCTTCCCTTCATATAATACTCCAGAGGAAATGAATCACTATACTTATCTCCATTGTAATTCTTGCTTGCCGCAATCCTGTCGCAGAACATCTCCACTACATATTTCTCAGGCATCCTCATACCGACAAGCTGTCTGTTGCTCTTATCCAAGCTGTAATCTATCCAATACTCAAGGTGATGCTTATTTCTTCCCTTGTGGTGGAGCCATGCGCTTGAATACCCCTTATCTTCTCTCTCTGCATCATTTGGACTCCTGTTACCCTGATAATACCTTGCTCCAACCGAGAACTCCGTCCAGGAATATTTCGACAGATCATGAAGCAATCCCTGCTTATACATGCCACATTTGAAACAATTCTTCATGACCATTTTTTTATGTCTGTTTATCGTTTTCAGATGTTTATACCATCCGGGCGCTTCCATCCATCATCCCTCCTTATGAAAAACACCCCGAAACCCTTGATTTCTCTTAGGTTTCGGGGTATCGGTTATAAGCCGAAAAAGGGACTCGAACCCTCGACCCACGCATTACGAATGCGTTGCTCTACCAACTGAGCTATTTCGGCATCTATAAAAATACTGCCAATG
>CAKQQK010000132.1:0-5954 GCA_934270935.1 uncultured Coprococcus sp.
GTCGAGACTGATATACTTGGCAGTATAGAAACTAACCAGCAGCTAGGAAATATAACTCCTTCTGATGCTCATCAGCTCATATCGCTGACGAAGAAATTATATTCCTATCTGTATGAAACCTATACAGAAAGTGAGGAGGTACATGATATGATCGATCAGTCCCTGGAACTTGAATCTGATGAACTTGTATTAAAAATGCAGGCGTTGGAGGAGAAACTTAAAGAATTAAACATCAAAACCGCCGAAGTAGACGCAGCAAATGCCAAGTTAGAATCTACTCAAGCTAAACTGAACTCTACTCAGGCTGAACTGGACTCTACTCAGAACAAGTTAGGCGCGACTCAGGCTGAACTGGACTCTACTCAGAACAAGTTAGGCGCGACTCAGGCTGAACTGGACTCTACTCAGGCCAAACTCAGCGACGCCGAATCAGAAATTGCACGACTCAAAAAGGAGCTTGAGCAGGCAAAGAGATAGCACTGTCTTTGTATGTTTCTCTGCACAATTAAAACGACTGCCTCGATGGCATATGATTTTCTATTATTGAAAACCACACACCATCAAGGCAGCCGTTTATTTTATATTATTCTATTTCCCAAGATAAAATTTCTTTGACCTTTTATGATATACGATCACTCCGGCCAAGGCACCGATCACCGCTGCCACAATAAACCATGCCCATGTCGGCACATCTTTGATATTGTAGCATCTGATGTTGATCCACATCTGGTTGATATCCTTGGTGGCATCCTCATCGAAATACTCCATGACCGCACTTCTCTCTATGGCGTCCTGTGACGGATACTGAGCCCCAAGCTGTCTGTCTACCTGTTCCGCAGGAGCTCTGAGCACGTAGTCAGGATCTGAGTTGTCCCCTGTGAAGAAATATCCAAGCGGATAGTCAACAACATCCTCCTCGTCATCCTCTGCACCATAAGTGTAATCCAGATAAGAATATACCGTATCGTCATCCCCACCTGCTATGACTGAGGTGTAACCTATATAATACATGTTGCGGACTGCATTGTCTGGTCTTGACACGAAGTTGATAAACGCCTCGGCCGCCTGTTTTCTGTCAGCGTCACCATCTATTCCATTTTTCAGCATAACCCATCCGTCAAAGTACAGATTTGTACACTCCTCAGGTACCGCAAAGTCAAGCTGCACACCATCCTCCTCAGCCTGATCCATGGCATATACTGCATCTCCTGACCACTGGTAATTCGCAACAACCTTTCCTGTTATCATGTCTGCCTTACCGCTGTCAGTCTCAAATGAATACACATTATCCTTTATATCCTGAAGCAGATCCTGTGACTTTGCTATCGTCTCAGGACTGACATCATTCATGATATCCTTGAGCTGCTCTGAGTAATCCTCCTGAGCCCTGAATTCAGGATCCATCAGCTTGTCCCTCTGCAATGCTCCGACCGCAGCGAAGTAGGAATCTCTGACATTGTCTTTTATGGTGATCTGTTTTGCAAACTTAGGGTTGTTGAGAACTGTCCATGTTCCCGCCTCATCAGCAGTCATCTTCTCCGGATTGTACAGAATTCCCGTAATTCCAAACATGAAGCCAGCTGCATATTTGCTCCAGGTCTCTCCATTTATCTCATGCGTCTCAAATGTATCTCTGATGTACGGCGACACACCATTTATATAATAATTCTTGTCGTTGTTCTCATCGAAAAAGTCATCGGACAAAGGCTCAAGCTTGTTCTCAGACATAAGCTTCATGATCATGTACTCCGAAGGACATACAAGATCATACACATCGCCGAGAGTCAGCATATTATAGAGATCCTCATTGGTGCCGAAGCACGAATACTGAACATTCACCTTCACGCCGTAATTCTCGTAATACCAGTTCTCGAAATCCTCCACCATGGAATTCTCACCGAATATAGTTGTTCCATTGTCCAGTTCCATGGCTTCGTCTTCATCCCAGCCGCCCTCGTCAATGTACTCTTCCCAGCTGCACACCCTGAGAGTGACCTCTTTTTCAGCAGCAGATGCACCGTCGTTCTTGGCAGAAGCCGCATCTCCTGTATCCTCCGCCGCCATTACCGGCAGCATCTGTCCGGCAAGCAATGAAACAGCCATGACTGCTGCCGCCAGCTTTCTGGAAATCGAACGTCCAAAACATCTATGTCTCATAAGCGCTCCACCCTCTCTATAATGTATCGCCCCTCTCTGCTTCGCGAGCGGGGCAGATCGGTGGAGCGCATTAGAATTATTCACTTCGTTCATAAGCGCTCCACCTCCTTCTTTCTTCCGGCCACATTCATAGCCACAACTATTATGACAACCAGTGCAAAAATGACTGTTGAGAGCGCCCACAGGGCTGTCTTAACTTCCGTCTGTGAACCCTTTGTCGCATTTACAACGTAAGTACTTATGGTGTCAAATGTCGCAGGCTTGGTGTATGTCGCGATGAAGTAATCATCCAGTGACAGCGTAACTGCCAGTGCAAATCCTGAGATAATACCCGGAAGTATCTGAGGTATCACTACCTTTGTGAGTCCCTGGAAAGGTGTAGCTCCCAGATCCAACGCAGCCTCATACAGACTGCTGTCCATCTGCTTGAGCTTTGGCACTACCGACAGATATACGAAAGGTGCCGACAGTACCACATGTCCGATGACAAGTGGAACATAGCTGTCCTTGCTCATGCCAAATGCAACTATGAGCAGTATACATATAGAGAAACCTGTCACAACATCTGCATTTACAACAGGCACCTCATTCATGGCATTTATCGATGCCGCCGCCCATTTCTTTGAGTAATATGCGCCTATAGCACCGAGTGTTCCGAGAATGGTTGCTATCAGTGCTGAACCGGCAGCCAGGAGAACAGTTCCAACTATCATTGACCTCAGCTCATCTTTGGTGAACAGAGTCACATAATTGTGAAGCGACCATCCGTGAATGCTTCCGATATTTGCCGATGTAGTAAAGCTGTAAACAGCCAGTATCAATATAGGCATATATATGAGAAGCAGCATAATGCATATAAATATAGTCTTAAACCATTTCTTCATTATAACAACGCACCTCCTCTGCTTCCGCCGTCGTCATCCGTGTACTTGTTTGTCACAAGTGTGAATACAAGTATTATCACAAGAAGGACGAGTGCTATCATGGAACCGCCGTTCCAGTTGTATGCTGAGAAGTAGCTTCCTATCAGACTACCCATGATGTATGTGCTGTTGTAAAGCATGTCAAGCACAACATAGTTAGTCATAGATGGCAAAAATACCATAACTATTCCGCTGACGATTCCCGGAACGGTGAGCGGAAGTGTAACCTTGACAAATGTCTGGAAGCTATTTGCCCCAAGATCCACAGCGGCCTCCATAAGGCTGCCGTCAAGCTTCAATATGGTTGTGTATATAGGAAGTATCATAAATGGCAGGAAATCATATGTCATTCCTATAACCGAATTGAGAAACGGGTGGAATGCCAGATTGCCCTCTATAACCGTGAGTACCTCCTTGAGTGCCGTGATCCTCAGTGTGAAATTGATCCACATCGGGAGCACGAACATCATGACAATTACCGATTTCCTTTTCATCTCACTTCTCGCAAGTATATATGCGATCGGATATGCCAGCAGCAGACACACCAGAGTTGTCACTATGGCAAGCAAAAAGCTGTATGCCAGAGTACCTATGGTGTTCGGGCTGGTAAAGAATCCCGTCAGATTGTCAAATGTAAACCTGCCCTCGCCATTGGTGAAGGCATAATAAATAATTACAAACAGTGGTGCAACTACAAAGCATATGAGAAATAATGCGTATGGGATGCCCAGCTGTTTTCTTGAAAAACGTAAGCCGTTCATGTTTATCCCTCCATTTCTTGAACATCAGCCCATTATAAGTCGCCTTCGGCGAGGGGCTGACGCTACATGTCAAGTTTTCAGAGAAAACTTGACACATCTATCTCTTAAGTGAAAACTTCATCTTGTCCTCTGGAATTATCAGGCTGACTCTATCCTCCATGTTCCACAGATACTCGTCATCCACGATAAAGTCCTCCTCATTGTCAGTTCTCACCACATAGCTGTAGTGGTCTCCCTTATATATAAGATTGATGATATGTCCGCAGAGTATACCAGCTTCCTCGTCATCACTCATGTCGATATCCTCTGGAAGTATAGATACTATTACCTTGATCTTCTCACGGTCTATCGCCTCACCATTTGCATCCACCAGCACGCCATCCTTCATGGCTGAACCCGGAACAATCTCCGTGAGGTCGCATGATACCTTGCCGTCAAATACGCCAAGGGCATAATTTCTATTGACTGAGCTCTCAATCTTGTTGATTGCAGTCTCTGATATCATGATGTGGATTCCATCAGGCTCAACATTGAGACCAACCTTATCTCCAACCTTGGCGGACTTTGTGGTCTGTATAACTATCTCATTTCTTCCGGACTCAACGGTGATCTCATAATGAACGCCCTTAAATACTACGGATGTCACAACGCCCTTTACAGCGCCCTGTTCAGGTGTGGTGATTATCACATCCTCCGGTCTTACTACGGCATCCACCTTCGTTCCAATCTCCACGTCATCCAGACAGACAAATTCTGCACCACAGAATCTTACCTTTAACTTGCCCGTCATGATTCCATTGAAGATGTTGCTCTCGCCTATGAAATCCGCAACAAATGCGTTCTTCGGCTCATTATATATATCTTCAGGAGTTCCTATCTGCTGTATCTCACCCTCGCTCATGACAACTATCTTGTCTGACATGGTGAGTGCTTCCTCCTGGTCGTGTGTTACATAGATAAAAGTGATTCCCAGCCTGTCATGCATTCCCTTGAGCTCTATCTGCATCTCTTTTCTCATCTTGAGATCCAGCGCGCCAAGAGGCTCATCAAGGAGAAGTATCTCCGGCTCATTGACAAGGGCTCTCGCTATAGCTATTCTCTGCTGCTGTCCACCCGAAAGCGTGGCGACTTTTCTGTCCTCAAAGCCCTCAAGGTCAACCATCTCAAGGACCTTCTTGACCTTCTTCACGATCTCTGCCTTAGGAAGCTTCTTGAGCTTGAGGCCAAATGCTATGTTGTCAAAGATATTCAGATGTGGGAACAGCGCATACCTCTGAAAGACCGTATTGATAGGTCTCTTATTTGGTGGAAGCTTGCTGATATCCTGTCCATTCAGTAATATCTCTCCTGAAGTAGGAATCTCGAATCCTGCTATCATTCTAAGTGTCGTGGTTTTTCCGCAGCCTGAAGGGCCTAAGAACGTGACGAACTCGCCTCTCTTCACTTCGAGGTTAAAGCCGTCAACTGCTGTGAATCCATTGTCATAGGTCTTGACAATGTTTTTCAATTCAATGATATTGTTGGAATTATTGTTGTTTTTTTCCATTTATTTCCTCCTTAAGTATCGTGACATACTCCGTCACTTACTTACAGTGCCCCAACAAAGCGCATTTGTCATCTGCCATTCCAAATGGACGACAAGAGCGACCGCCCCGCCGTCAGCGGACAACAAATCCACGCTCCATGTATCACTGCTGTATATCTCACCAGCCCGGGGAGCAAATAACGAAAAGCCTATCTGATAGCTCTCCTCGCATGAGCACAACTTTATCTTGCCCTCATACTGTCGGGGAATCAAAAACATGTTAAGAAAAAACCCCTTTATTATAACCGGGTGATGGCATGGATAACGGTTAGTAGCCCTATCCACCTGCCTCTCCATGTCGAGATACATTTTAAGGCATGGCATCCAGGGTAAAATAGCTAACAGACTTCCTATTTTTCCCGAAATCCATGAAGATCATCCTGCATTTTATGCAGAAAAATCGACCCTGTCTCCAAACATTCCGCATATTCGCGGCTGCATCCCTGCAATTTGAAACAAAGTCGATTTATTCTAACATATAATCATTGGTAATGATATATATTTTCATTTAATTCTTTAACAAAACAG
>CAKQQK010000133.1:0-5947 GCA_934270935.1 uncultured Coprococcus sp.
CCCTGACACAGCCCCATTCCGCACCTGAGGAATCTTCTTATCTCTTCTATTGTCAGCATTCCCGCATGGACTGCCTGTCTTATCTCGCCCTTTGTGACCTCCTCGCATCTGCACACCAGCATGTCATCATCCGACGCCGGAACATAGGGACCTATAGCATCGAGTTTTTCTCTGATATCTATCATAACCGTACCTCCTTGTATGAGTCTCAGCCATCTAAAGCACGTTACCCATGGGCTGATTTCTATCTGAATTACTTTCTTAAATTGCCGCCTTGAAAAATCTTGCCTTCATCACCATGTCCTTCGGCACCTTCATGGTCAGCAGATTTGTATGGTCAAATGCTTTGGCGCTTCTGACATTTACGACCTCCGCCTCGCACACCTCATGGCCATCACGGCCAAGTGCCACGCCCTTTGTTCCTTTCTCTGGAATAGGCAGGAACTCATATGGTAATGTCACCGTTCCATAACCATCCCCGGTATCCTCGTCCACAAGAAATATCGCCTGTCCTGAACAGCTTGCAACACACATGCCACAGCCTATACACGGATTCTCCGTCACCGTCGGAAGTGATGTGATATTTGCGCCTATGCTTATGCATCCCTTCGGGCACGCATCCTGACATGGATTGCAAGGGATGTTCTGGGTGCACTCTATAACCGGATGTATTCCCTTCCTGTGAGTCACTCCCGGATATCTCTCTATCTCGTCATCTGCCACAAAGCCGTGCTCCAGCAGATTCATCGATACATCTATGCCTTCCTCTGTCTTCTCGATCAGCTTGCCCCTGTTCTTCGGTGCAAACATTCCCTCACGGAGGCTTCCAAGTGCATCCTCAAGCTCCGATGCACGCGCTTCCATCTCTGTTTTTTCTATAAATCCGAGATCCTGCGATATGACAGAGCCCGCTATTCTGCCCTCGATCATGGCTGAGCTTGCCTCCTCAATTCCTGACACATCCCCGGCTGCAAATATTCCCGGCACTGAGGTTCTGCCCCATTCGTCACACTCAGGAACGTATCCGCCTGGAGTATCCTTCATCTTTACGCCCGCCTGCTTTAAAAGCTGTGACATAGGTGAAAGTCCAACGGCAACGCATATCGTATCGACATCAAATGTCTTTTCGGTTCCCTCTATGAAATTGAAATGGCTGTCGACCTGCGCGATCGTCACTCCTGTCACCCTGTCAGTTCCACTTGCCTCAACGATCGTATGTGACAGGTAAAATGGCACTCCACATCTCGATATCTTCGCAGCATGTACTCCGTATCCTCCGATCCTCGGTGCAGCATCAACTAATGCCACTACCTCACAGCCTGCCTGCATGAGCTGATAGCTGACTACAAGTCCTACATTTCCTGAACCGAGCATCAATATCCTGTTACCCGGCTTTATGTGGTGAAGATTCATCATAGTCTGGGCGGCACCTGCGCCGATGACTCCCGGAAGTGTCCAACCCTTGAAGGTTACCATGTTCTCGCTGGCTCCTGTTGCCACAAGCACACTGTCGCCCTTGAAATGCTTTATCTCATCGCCGATCCTGACTGTTACCTCCTTCTCATCATAGAGTCCAACAACTGTGGCATTGAGCCTTACATCCACGCCCAGCTTATTTGCCTCCTCTAGGAGTTCGTAACCTATGTTGAATCCTCTTATCTTCGCCTTGTGTTCCTTTGATCCGAAGAACTTGTGTATCTGCTTGAAGAGCTGACCGCCCGGCTTTGCATTCTCATCAAATACTATCGGCTTCATTCCGTTCTTCGCAGCCTCTATCGCAGCTGAAAGTCCTGCCGGACCTGCACCTATCACTATCAGATCGTATCTCTCTATCATAGCGGTCACCTCCTAAAAATCCTTCTCTGCCGACGCACCGTACTGCGTCCTCACATCCATTCCCTCTTCCAGAGGAGTGATGCACGTTCTTATATTTGGCTTGCCATTTACGACCATGACACAGTCCGTGCATCTTCCTATGGCACAGAACACACCTCGCGGCTCATGTCTCTTCTTGGTATATCTGTGTGTCATGACGCCCGCAACTCTGAGTGCCGCCGCGATCGGCTCGCCCTCTATTCCCTGAAGCGTCTGTCCATCATATGTGAAATTCACCAGCCTGCCCTCCGGGGTGTCCCCCAATATCGGGTGAGTTAATATCCTATCCATAGCCATTCCTCCTTTTTTGTGTGTTCAATTAACTTGGTGAAATGGTAAACCCTTGTATCATGCTAGAGTCAATGTGGTTCATATACTTTTGTGGAATTCGTTAGATAGAAAGATTTAGCGGGTGGATGGCTTAATTAAATAAAGTATTATCTTGGAAAATAGAATTTGATTAGGTGGTGTGTTACTATACTGACATATAAATAGCATGTTTGGTACACGATGCATATACATTATTGGGAGATTTTATTATGAAGAAAAAGGATATGTTCAAGATTGGTGAGTTGTCCAGGCTTTTTGATATTGGGGTGGATTCTATTCGGTATTATGAGAAGGTTGGGATTCTTCATCCGATCAGAAATGATGAGAATAATTATAGAATGTACACTATCGATGATGTGCGCCGTCTTGCACTTATCAGGGAGCTGCTGGGGCTCAGTTTTTCTACTGACCAGATCAGGGAATATGATGAGGATAGAAATGTTGACAGCACCACTGCTCTGCTCCGTGCTGAGCTTGATGTGGTTGATGCCGAGATCTCCAAGCTGAAAGCCACAAGGGATAGTATACAGAATCGTCTGGACACCATAACCGCACTTGGCAGCCCGGATATACAGAATTCATTTGAGGATGTTGTGATAAAGGAACTTCCAGATCGTGGATGCGTCATGGTTACTGATGACAATCTTCCCGATGATTACGTATCTTACTACGTAGTCAAATATATGCAGAGCCATCACACCAAGATCGACACTATAGGTGCGTGCGACTGTTACACTCTTGACATTGCCGGGAGCAATCCAGACTCCCTATATTACCGTACCAAGAATGTATTTTTCTCAGCCCCATATCTTGAGGCTGATGATTGCAATTACATACTTCCAGCCGGAAGATATCTTTCCATGACTTACCGCGGCTCCCTTACAAAGACAAAGGAGCTGCTGCCTGAGCTTTACAAATACGCAAAAGACCACCAGCTTCAGATAGCCGGTGATCCTGTTGAAATGTGCCATATCGATGATTATGAGACCAACGATGAGGACGAATATATTATTGAACTACAGCTCATGGTGAAGTGAAAATACACTAGTACACTTTCGTCTTACAGATACTCACCCATGAACACCTCAGTGTCAAATGGAGTGATAACCGTCTGGCAGCCCTCATCGTGATCCGTATTCCGTCCTACACCATTTTCTATGTCAAACACAATATCTGCGTCATCCCTGTTTGTGACAAACTCGCCTCTGCCCCTGACATTAAGAGCAATCAGGTTATAGAGATCTGGCTTTTTCATATTTGTGATGGCATAACAAACTGCAGCAACGCCGGAGAGATTGCTCTCCAGATTATTGCCACCTGCATGGCAGTGACATCCGCCTATGGACAGATTCATATCGCACCATACGACCTCCCTGGTCAGGCAGTCAAATATAACCGGGATGCACACCGTGCTCTTTGCAGTGAGATCCATCTTCTGTTCTACGGTCTTCGGCTCGTATATCTCTCCAGACTTCACGTCAGCCCTTGCCATCCAGCCAAACATAGCGTGAGGCATATCCGCATAATCCTGTCCTGTATAACAGTATAGCTGGTACACTACGTATCTCGCACCGCATCTGCGAACAGAATCTATATCCACATCCAGGAATTCACTGACGCCATCCCCATCCACAGGGCCGCCATTTATAATGTCGCCCGAGTGACACGCTTTATACTTTGAAGATCTCAGACGGGTATATGAAACGTGCTCCATATAGTTCCAGTTCTCGTCAAATATAGCAGCCGACAAATCTATGTCCACTCTGCCACATCCGTCATCTTTCAAACCACAGCCGTCCATATTCGTCCACCAGATAAATGCCCTTATGGCTTTTGTCTGTTTCTGGACCTGAATCCTTGATCCTCTGACAATTGTCTTCATGGCCTTGCCCGCACTTCTCTGGCTGAATGGAACCACATAATTCCTGTAGTTCTCAGACAGATACACTTTGCCCATAGGCGATCTCTGGCCATACGCTTTCACAAGAGCCTTCTCACATATCTCCACCACCGACCTGCAATACTGCTCCTCTATATCAGGCAGTTTATTTGCCTCGCAGTGACATTTTGCAAGACTTCCCTTAGGGAAAAATACCCTTGAATCCAGCTTTTCCGATCTATGTGCGAAGTGCTCCCTCACCTGAAGCAGGACAGGAGTAGCCACTCTGTCCGCCACAGACTCAAATGCCCTTATCACGGATTCTTTATACGCTCTTTCCTGCTCTCTGCCGGCAAGATCAGATACATTTGAACCATCAGCATCCGGATCTGCCTTATCGGATGTGGTCACCCTTAAGAGCTGATCCAGCCTTCTGGCAAACTCTCCCGGCCTCTTTACAAGGATATCCAGCGCAGTCCTGTACTCGCCATATGCCAGAGCAAATTCAACATTGCTTCCAAATGTCTCTATCTTCTCATCATTTCTCAGCTTGTCAAATGCCCTTATAGCCCTGTCATACTCCAATGTATATTTACTGCAGTCAAATTCGGATGGATGGATCCGCTCTCCAATTCTGATCCACCTCTCCTTGTACCTCAGCATATCTTCCTCGATACCCTCACAGCCGGACAGGAGCTCCATGATCATTCTCCTCTGCCTGCGTGTAAAACTCTTGTATCTTGTATTTTCTGCAAGGCTCACATCGCCGCCACTCATGGCTGTGACAAGCCGCAGCACGTCAGTGGCAGTCCTGATATATTTTCTGATACATGTGACACTTGCGATAGGATTCTTCTGAATATAGAGAGCAGTGATATAAGCCGCATTCTCCTTGTGCGGTATGTCATCTGGATGCTCCATATGCTCATGCCCGAACAGATATGCCATGTCCGCCTTATCCGTCTCAGATATCGACGTCTTTGATCTGCAAAGTCTTGCAAATATATCTGTGATATCATCTCTACTCCCAAGGCCTATCACCTTTACCCTGGTATCTTCCCAGAGAGGCAGTCTCCCGCTCTTTGTCACTTCCGGATACAGGGCGCCATCTGACAAATAATGGAACATTGCATTTATATAAAGTTCTGATGAGTCCATATCCATAACAGACTGTGGAAAATCCGGATACATAGGAGTGTACTCCACATCTGCACCTACAAGCTCTCTCAGCTCACATATAAGCTCCAGATAAAAGTCACCAAGCTCCACGTCACTATAGGTCTCAAGTACGTCATACACCTCTTTTGAAAATGTATAACCAAGACTCTCTATATTCTTCATAATGGTTGCTATGTATCTGTCATTTGCCTTTGCAGCTGTGCCAGGATCAAGAAGCAGCATATTCTTTCTTCTCAGCAATATCGCATTTATATTTGTATCCATTCTTTTCTCCCATTAAAACGAGGAAACCGGTGACAGTGTTTTACCGTAATCATTTGCTTTAGAAGGAACTGCCACCATAGCCTCTTATTTACATATTGCAATATGTTTTAAATGTTATGAGAGAAATATAGCAGATATGTACTTTGGCATCAATGAACCCCTGGTTTAACATTTTATTTTATAAAAAATCATCTCTTAGAATCATCATCTTTAGGGATATCATGTTCTATAAAATTTTATGCGTTCAAATCTTCGACCTCACAAGCATCAACGCATACCCCAACAGATTACGCCCATTCCAGCACTTCATATCAAATCTCTTTGGATCCTTTATCGACAAACCGATTCCCCAGATCCTGTCACTGGCCGCAGCTTCCGCAAGGATCGCATTTCCAGTTCCTTTTAAAGCCTTCCTAAGCG
>CAKQQK010000134.1:0-5446 GCA_934270935.1 uncultured Coprococcus sp.
TGATCCGGGAAAACGGTCCTGGAATATAAAGGCAGGGATATTCAGCTCCTGTATGCTGCATATCATTGCGATGACATGTATGCTCAGTGATCACATGTGGGCAACGTTGTTTCCGTATGTGGATATACTTACATGCATAGGTAGAATCGCATTTCCCATATTTGCATTCATGATAGTTGAGGGATTTTATCACACCAGTAATTTCCGCAGATATCTGTGCAGAATGCTGGTATTTGCGGTGATATCTGAAGTTCCGTTTGATCTTGTGTCCGGGGATAGTGTCCTGTATCTGTTTCATCAGAATGTACTTTGGACATTTCTCATAGGATTGCTTCTTATAGCATTGATAGACAAGGTAAGGAAAACGGGCAAGGTATGGCTGTGGATCCCGGTTGCGATTGTTGTGACTCTTGTGGGATATGTGATAGGAACGATCACCATGGTTGATTTCTATGGAGCGGGAGTTGTCATGGTTATAATGTTCTATCTGTTCCGGGGCAAGGAACCATGGAAATTGATAGCACAGCTCGTGTGTATGTATTATATCAATGCACAGCTGCTTAGTGGATATTGTTATACGTTTAGTATAGCGGGACATAGCTTTGAATTCCCGCAGCAGGCGTTTGCGCTCATCGCATTGCCAGTGATATGGCTATACAATGGAAAACTGGGATACCATAAGAAGTGGTTTAAATACTTCTGTTATGCATTTTATCCGGGACACTTGCTTGTATTGTACATAATCTGGCAGATGGTGATGTAGACATGGTATGAGCAGAGAATCAGTGGTTTTGTGAAAATGGCTTGTAATTTCGACTTGTTGGCATAGAAGGACTCATCCTGCAGATATTTGGGAAAAGGAGAAATAAGATGAATGCAGCTCATAAGATAGTGGTTTTGGTTGGCAGTATATTTCTTGCTGTCGGTGTTTTCGTGGGAATTATATTTGCAATTGTGGCGGAGCCTGGCAAATTTCCCCTGGCTATGCTGAGCCTTCCGGGAAGTTTTTTGCTGATCGGTGGGGGAATGGACATAGTAGTGGCGATATTGGTTCACAACAAGAAGATGATAGTGAAAAAGGGCGTGAGGTATCCTGCAAAGATATATGGATACACGGAGAATACTTCTGTCAGGGTGAACAATACATATATGATGGACACGATCGTGCATTATTTTGACAGCTACCATGTTGAGAGGGAGGCTATAATACCAACAGGATTTACAAGGGGGGCCGGAATGTATCCGATTGGTATGACGATAGATATATTTGAGCTCAACGGCAAATATGGCTATGATCCGGATTCAGTAAGGGATGAGAGGCTTCCGGGTGAGGAAGAGCTCATGGACGACAAGCCGGTGGCACCGGATCAGCTGAGACTGGTGGCGGTCCGATGCCCAAACTGTGGTTCGAGTTTCCGTGCAGCGACTGGATATTCCAGCAAATGTCCTTATTGTGGAAGCTATCTGAATATACAGTAGGGGTGTCTTGCTATTCATTGTGATGAGGCGAATCTGGCAGGGTACATAGTTTATAGGATATCCCTACTGTATATCAGATCCCCCCTTTCTATAATGGTTTGGGGTGACGCCCACCACCAGTTTGAATTGCTTGCTGAAATAGCTGACACTTGAGAAGCCACATTCAAGGGCAATGTCTGTGATGTTCCGGTTTGTGGTTTTTAACATATCGGCGGCTTTTATGATTCGCCGCCTCTGTACATATTCTATAGGCCTGTAATGTAGGTAATTTTTGAAAATCCTCTGACATTCACGGGTGCATATATTCACACTTCCGGCAATGTCATTCACGGTGATATTGCCGCTGATATTTTGGTCTATCCATTCCATCATGGTTTTCATACGTATTTCGGCGGTATGTGGGATATTATTTCCATCTATATTATCTATCTGACGGCTGACAAAAAGTAGCATTTTTGACAGACAGTCCCGGACTGTGAACTCATATCCAGGCAGATCACTGCTGCACGCATCAAAGCATTCGTTAAATGTATCAAAAAAATCCCTGTTTTCATCATCTGCTGTTAAGTGTATATACGGCGCGCCCTTTTCTATCAGTGGTTTTGTGTATCTGGTGTCGAATATACTTCCCGGCGCTCCGGATACTATGGCGCTGTCAAATACAAATGACCGGAAGATGCATTCCTCTGGAACAATGGCGTTAAATGTGTGGAGGACGTCAGCGTTTATGAAGCAGCCTTCACCGGCATTTACAATATGTGTTGTGTCGCCGGCTCCTATGGCAACCCTGCCGCTTTCAAGTACAAATATTTCCAGCTCATCATGCCAGTGCGGGGAGATGCAGCCTGATATGAAATTGTGTATGTCAGTATTGTTTGCAGTCAGATCAAACTGCTGTGTTCCGGCAAGCTTGTATTCCCTGCCGTCCGTGTCGACGGTCACGGTCGTTCTCCTGAGAATCATGGCATATCCCCTTTCATATAATTATGTCGCTTTTGTTATATTATGAGACGGATTTGTTAAAGATTCAAGGATGTATTTTCGTTATTATGTAAAAAAAGAAAGGAACGAATACATATGGAAAGAACTCAGTCAAGGCACAGTATGGATATGACAGTCGGCAAGCCGGCGAAGCTTCTGATAAATTTTGCTGTCCCACTGTTTGTGGGCAACATACTTCAGCAGCTTTATAATCTCATGGATACGTCCCTCGCCGGACATATACTTGGAGACGACGCACTAGCGCAGATCGGTGCGACTGCTGCTCTGTACAGCCTTGTGACAAATATAGCATTTGGCTTAAACAATGGATTTGCTTTGTTCGTAAGCAGGAACTTTGGTGCGGGAAATGACAGGGAGATGAAACGTTCTGTGTGCTGGTCTGTTATACTGTGTGCACTGTCAACCCTCATTCTGACTACATCTCTTCTGCTGTTACGCGTTCCGCTTCTGAGAGTTCTCAAGGTTCCGGATGACACTATGGCAGGTGCGCTCAGTTACCTCACGGTCATACTGGCGGGAATACCATTTACAATGGCATATAATCTTGAGTCCAGCCTTCTGCGGGCAATAGGAAACAGTATTACCCCGCTGAAGTTCCTCTTATTCAGCAGCATACTCAACATCATATTTGACTATCTGTTCATGGCTTCTCTTAACATGGGGGTTAGGGGGGCTGCCGTAGCCACGATTCTTGCCCAGGGTATAAGTGCAGTTCTGGGGATATGGTGCATCGTGCGAAGATATCCTGAGCTTGGATTCGGAAAGGATGCTTGTACGTTCAAGGCGAAGTTTGTATTTGAGATGTTCTGGACAGGTCTCAGTATGGCTCTTATGAGCGCAATATATAACATAGGAAGTGTTATTTTGCAGAGCAGTATCAATGCACTGGGAAATGCTTATATAGCTGCGCAGGTTGGTGCGAGAAGATTAGCTGAATTTTTCTATACACCGGGTGTGGCTCTTGGAACTTCGGTGGCGACATACGCCAGCCAGAACTATGGCGCAGAGAAGAAGTCCAGGATCAAGCATGGCATATATACTGCTATAGAGTTATATGGCGTATGGTGGATACTTGCCCTCATATTCACATTTACTGTGGCACGCAGTATGCTTGTGCTGATAACTGGAAGCTCAGATGACACGATCATAAGCAATGGCCTCATGTACCTCAGGATAAGTATACCTATGATCCCACCTATGGCTGTTCTTGTAATCCTCAGAAACGCCCTGCAGGGCATGAGGCATTCTGTGGCGCCGCTTATATGCAGTGGACTTGAGATGGCAGGCAAGATACTTTTTGCCGTGTTTCTTGTGCCTGTATATGGCTATGTGGCAGTGTGCATATGTGAGCCGGTTACTTGGGTGGGGTGCTTTGTATTTATACTTATTGCTACAATAATCTTCAGATCAGACTTCAGGGATTGTACAAAATAATCCCTGAAGTCAAATTAATAAAATCATTTGATTGGTAAAAATATCTATAAAAATTTCTAGGAATCACAAAATTTTGCTAATTAATCCAAAAATATTCTATTCTTTCAAACCCTATGTCAAATTATAATGAATTTAGTCAATGAGGAACGACGAAAATAAAAAAACACACAAAACCAGAACATAGGAGGAAAGAGATATGAGAAAAAAGAGAATCTTAGCTGTAGTAGCAGCTGCAACACTTGCATTATCAATGGTAGGATGTGGATCAGGCGGAAGCAGCGGAGCAGCAAACAAGGACAAGCCACTTTGCTGGTTCAACCGTCAGCCATCCAACAGTTCAACAGGAGAGCTTGACAAGGATGCCCTTAACTACAATAAGGACACATATTATGTAGGATTTGATGCTAATCAGGGTGCTGAGCTCCAGGGTCAGATGGTTCTTGATTACATCAAGGCAAACGCAGCAACGATCGATCGTAACGGCGATGGCGTCATCGGATATGTACTTGCAATCGGTGATATCGGACACAATGATTCAATCGCACGTACAAGAGGTGTTCGTTCAGCACTTGGCACAGGCGTTGACGCAAGCGGAGCAGTTGATTCAACACCAGCCGGAACAAACGTAGATGGTAAGGCAACAGTAGTACAGGATGCTAAGCTTGATGTTGATGGCAAGACATATACGATCAGAGAGCTTGCATCACAGGAGATGAAGAACTCAGCAGGAGCTACATGGGATGCAGCTACAGCTGGTAATGCAATAGGAACATGGACAGCATCATTTGGTGATCAGATTGATGTAGTTGTTTCAAATAACGATGGTATGGGAATGTCAATGTTCAATGCTTGGGCAAAGGACAACAAGGTTCCTACATTTGGATACGATGCTAACAGCGATGCAGTTGCAGCAATCGCAGAGGGCTACGGCGGAACAATTTCACAGCATGCAGATGTTCAGGCTTACCTGACACTGAGAGTTCTCCGTAACGCACTTGATGGTGTAGATATTGATACTGGTATCGGTACAGCAGACGAGGCTGGAAACCAGCTTGAGGAAGGTGTTGACTACAGATACAGCGCAGACGAGAGATCATACTACGCACTGAACATTGCAGTAACAGCAGACAACTATCAGGATTTCACAGATTCAACAAAGGTTTATGACAAGGTTTCAAAGCAGCTTGACTCAAGCAAGAGCCCAAGCAAGAAGGTATGGCTTGATATCTACAACGCTTCAGATAACTTCCTGAGCTCAACATACCAGCCACTTCTTCAGAACTACGATGATCTTCTTAACCTGAATGTAGATTACATCGGTGGTGATGGTCAGACAGAGTCTAACATCACAAACCGTCTTGGTAACCCAGGTGAGTACGATGCATTTGCAATCAACATGGTTAAGACAGACAACGCAGCATCATACACATCAATTCTCTCTAAGTAATATAAGTTACCTGGATGATTGATCAATAGGAAATGATTTAACTCAGAGGGGTGTCAGACTAAACATTTGATACCCTTCTTTTAC
>CAKQQK010000135.1:0-5444 GCA_934270935.1 uncultured Coprococcus sp.
GCGGTCATTGAGGACAACAATGCTACAATGGAGGCGATCAGAGCCTATGTGGCTAAGAATGAGATAGAGAAGGGCAGCAGGACACTTCTCAAGACACAGCCTTTCACGTCGGCGAACAAATACAGTAAGGTGTCATTTGTTGAGGGAGATTATATGCTGGGCGCTCCGGAATTTATCATGAAGGACAGGTATGATGAGATATCTGAAGAGATAGAGGAGTACCAGAGCAAGGGATACAGAGTCCTTCTGATGGCGGAGTCGGGTGATGATTCCATTGGTTCTGTAAAACCGCTTGGAGGTGTATCTCCGATTGGTTATATAGTGCTTTCAAACCCGATAAGGGAAAATGCCGAGAGTACGTTTACATATTTCAAAGAGCAGGGCGTTGCCATAAAAGTCATATCCGGAGACAACCCTGCCACAGTATCAGAGGTGGCAAAGCGTGCAGGCATAGATGGAGCGGAGAACTATGTGGATGCGTCGACTCTGGCTTCTGAGAAGGATATAGCTGAGGCTGTGGATAAGTATACAGTATTTGGAAGAGTTACACCTAAACAGAAACAGCTCATAGTCAGGGCACTCCAGAAACAGAAACACACGGTTGCCATGACTGGTGACGGTGTAAATGATATACTCGCGATGAAGGATGCTGACTGCAGTATCGCGATGGCATCCGGAAGTGAGGCTGCTGCGCAGGCGGCACAGACGGTGCTTCTGGATTCAGATTTCGGACGTATGCCTTATGTGGTGTATGAGGGAAGACAGGTTGTCAACAATATTCAGAGATCAGCAAGTCTCTTTCTTGTCAAGAATATATTCTCACTGCTGATGGCGATATTCTCAGCGATATTTGCGATCACATATCCGCTGGAACCATCACAGATATCACTCATAAGCATGTTCACCATAGGATTGCCGGGATTCCTGCTGGCACTTGAGCCGAACAGGAATCGAATAGAGGGAAACTTTATGGCAAATGTCATGTTAAAAGCATTGCCTGCGGGACTCACGGATGTGTTGTCGGTCGGAGCACTTGTAATCTGCGGACAGGTATTCAATCTTCCAAGTGAGGATATAGCCACAGCCGGCACAATGCTTCTTGCGGTTGTCGGATTTATGATAATAATCAAGATCAGCCATCCGTTCAACAAGATGAAGTATGGAGTACTTATTATCAACATAGTCGGACTGCTGTTCTGTGGACTTTTCCTCGGCAAGCTGTTTGCCATAGAGTCGATATCCAATATATGCTTCCTGCTTATGGTGGTATTTGCATTTGCTGCGGAATCCATGTTCAGATATCTGACATTGTTTGTTGAGAAGCTCAGCAGTTTCTTTGGAGACGAGAAGAACAGACGTAAGATCAGAAGAAAGATAAGGAAATATAACATTTTTAAGTAGAGAATTGTCGAAAAAAGAATATAATAAACATAAAGATATACTCATAAGAAGCAATATTGTTTTTTATGAGTATGTTTGTTTATGAGGATGATATGAAAAAAAGGGTCAGGTATCTCCGCCCCTCGAGTGGGAAAAGGGGGACAGGTACCTCCGTCCCCCGGGAAAAGATTGTGAGGAGGTGTAAGATGGCGAATACAACGAAGAAGGCGCTTGAAGTCTCTCTTAAGAAACTGCTCAAAGAAAAGCCATTTGACAAGATAACAATAGCGGATCTCACTGGAGACTGCGGGATAAGCAGGATGACATTCTATTATCATTTTCAGGACATATATGAGCTTGCCGAGTGGGTTTGCATAGAGGATGGGAAGCAGGCACTGAAGGATAAGAAGACCTACGATACCTGGCAGGAGGGTATGATACAGGTGTTTGAGGCTGTGCTGGAGAACAAGCCATTTATCGCAAATATATATAGGTCAGTGGATAAGGCTAAGATAGAGAACTATCTGTATAAGCTGTCGTATCAGCTCATAGCGGATGTAGTAGATGAGAAATGCGCAGGGGACAATCTTTCGGAGACTGATAAGCAGTTCATAGCAGACTTTTACAAGTATGGATTTGTGGGGATTATGCTTGACTGGGTAGACAAGGGGATGAAAGACGATTATCATAAAATAGTGGAGCAGCTTAGCACTACGCTTCGTGGAAATATAGCAAATTCTATTCATAATTTTGAAACCGAGATGTAAAAGCAGAAAGCAGATCAGGATAAAGGAACCTGTTACTAAGGGGATATACGGGGGAGTGCTTATGAGTCGAATGATAGATAAGAAAAGGAAATTGCCGGGGATAATACTGATAACGGGGGGAATCGTGCTGGTTGCTATGGTCATCCAGGCGGTCATATTGAGCTTTATCAATAAAAGGAGTTTTGACAGGACCTCGCAGGTGCTGTTGGATCAGGTCAGCAATGTAATCGAGAAGAATAAGGCAAGTGAGGATGATCTCATAGATTCCCTCAAGGAAGACTATATGGTCAGGGCAAAGGCTGTGGCTTACATAGTTGATGCAAAGCCGGAGGTGGCGGATGATGTGGAGGAGCTTCGCAAGATCGCTGCACTTATATCTGTTGATGAGGTGCATTTGTTTGATACGGATGGTGTGATATATGCCGGTACAAATCCCGAATACTTTGGATATAGTTTTGATTCCGGGGAACAGATGGCGTATTTTAAGCCTATGCTGGATGATAAGACTCTCACCATGTGTCAGGATGTCACTCCGAACACATCAAAGGGTAAGAAAATGATGTATGCCATAACGTGGAACGACGATGGCACCAAGATGATACAAGTTGGAATTGAGCCGAGAAGACTTCTGGATGAGGTAAAACAGAATGAGATATCCACGGTGGTTGCCAATATGCCTATGTATGATGGACTGAGTGTTGTAGTGGCAGATGGCGAATCGGGAGAAATATATGGATGTTCATATGAACCGGTAGTAGGGCTTACTCTTGATGAGATCGACATTTCGATGACTGATGATGTGCTGCCGGACGGCGAGGACAGTTTTACAGGCATAAGAAAGATCAATGGCTTTAGAAACAGATGTGTATTCCGCAGATCCGGAGAGTATGTGATCGGGGTTATATATAGCATGGATGTGAACAGTCGTAGCAATACGGCAATCATGGTTATCATGGCACTGTATCTGTGCTTTGCCGCTGGTCTGGTGGTAAGCATGGTGATGAAGGTGATCCGTGCGAACCGGGAGAGAAATGAACAGCTGGCAATATTGACATCCATGTCGGGGATGTATTACAGCATGCATATGCTTGATCTTCAACATGATACATTTGCACGCTATACCGCAGGAGACCTGATATTGAGGGCTGGTGAGCGGGCAGCAGGGGCGAAGGAGCTTATGAGGGAGATCGTCCATAAGGTGGTTGTGGATGAACATCAGGCAAGTGCTCAGGAATTCATGGATCTGGATAGTCTGGGGGACAGACTGATCAAGAAAAAGATCATATCAGGTGAGTTCATGGTGACGGAGCTTGGATGGTTCAGAATGTCATTTATATCGATAGATGTTGACGAGGACGGACGTCCTTTAAAAGTTATATTTACAACCAGAAGCATAGACGAGGATAAGAAACGGGAGCAGAAGCTGATAAGACGATCTTATACAGATGAGCTCACAAAATGTTATAACAGGAGCGCATATATAGATGATGTCAGGGAGCTGCCGGGAGACTCTGTATATGTGTATGTGTCCATGGATGTAAATGGGCTTAAATCAGTGAATGATACCCTGGGACATGCGGCTGGAGATGAACTGCTTCAGGGCGCTGCCGAGTGTATGGAGCAGTGTTTTGGAAACTATGGTAAGGTGTACAGGATGGGCGGTGATGAATTTGCAGCCATCATCTTTGTAAATACCAGAAGGCTGAAGAGAGTACGGCAGGAGTTTGACGATGTTGTGGGTGGATGGTCTGGACAGCAGGTGAAGTCCATATCAATATCGTGTGGCTATGTGTCAAGTGATGAGAAGGACTGGGAGTCATTTGACGAGATAGTAAAGGCTGCAGATGAGAGAATGTACGAGAACAAGGCGGCATATTACAGGCAGAAGGGCGTCGATAGAAGGTATCGCTAGAGTAAAGAGCGGTAAGGATCTGTGCTTTTGGCAGCGGGATTGGTTTAGCTGAAAAAATACTTGATGGCATATATTGCTATATGCTATAATATAAACGAACGTTCGGTTAATAAATATTTTGTATCAAAATCATTCAAAAGGGGGATGGTCTATGAGAAAGGAAAGAATAAAGAGGCGGATCGTCAGCATGTTTTTGGTTGTATGTATGGCGGTTGGAACGATCTCTGTGGCGCCAAAGGAGGCCAAGGCTGTAGATGTGCTGTCGATGTTTGATGTCGCCGGAACAATGGTCAGAGCAGGCAAGAGTGCCATGGAGCAGGCAAAGAAGGAAAATTGGTCATTTAAGGATGCGATAGGCGGTACATTCAAGTGTATAGGAAAGGAACTGCTGGGAATGAATGAAAATGAGTCGCCAGGAAGCACGGTCATAATGAATGATGTGGATCTGAGCGGCGTGGAATCACAGCTGTACAATATTCAGCAGAGATTGGATGATCAGAATATGACGCTGACTGCATTAAATGCTACAATGGTTTCTAATATTAGCAAGACTGGGGATGCGCTGAAAGATATTAAAGAGACCTTGGATAACAACACAGAAATATTGAAGTATAACACATATCTTGTGAATTTCTGTGATATGTATGATGCGTTCAGGATAGATATCAAGACATGTGAAACATACTTAGATTCGTTGAAGGCAGAGAGCGATATAGAGGTGGTCAAAAACACATATGATAAATTGTTTAATCTGGGGGCAGCAGATGAGACAAATGGATTGATCTATCGTATTCAGAGAATGGGCGGATATCTCCGCGGAGATTTGAACGGTGTGAGCTGCCCGGGTTCTGTCACAGATATTTTGTGCAGATACTATAAAGCTGCGGGATATTCTGATGCAGAGACGGCAGCTGCGGTTAAAGATTTTGTGGCGCAGGCTTACTACACATATAGTCTGGCAAATTACTATTATATGTCCATAACTCTGTTTCAGAGTACATATATGTCACAAAATAATCTTACTCGCTATGACACAGATTTCGGCTCAAAGCTCGGTATGAACCAGATTGAGGCGATATTTGCATCGATGACTGAAGAGAGCATGCAGACCACAACCCATGTTTTTTATGATCTCAACAAGCATTTCTCATCTATAGAGGGACTTGAAGTCAGCTATAAAGGACCTGCAGGGTATCTGATGCGAAATATGAAAGACAGCACAATGAATGTGGAGCCGGGAGCGGTCATAACTCTTCCAGATTCTAATAGTCTGCTGGCAGCATACTTTGGAAGCGGTTATGTCAAAATGTTTGGCGGAGTATGCGAATACAGTTATGAGTCTTCAGACAGCGGAGTTACGATAAATGGCGACAGAATTGTTTTTG
>CAKQQK010000136.1:0-5419 GCA_934270935.1 uncultured Coprococcus sp.
AGAAGATGAATATATATCTGAGGCGGATGACGACTCTGTCAGACCCTGCGTCTCTTGTGTATTCCCAGATTTTATGTAACTTTCACCATATTGTGTCGAATTACTAATCATATCTGAAACGGCAGATGAGATGGATTCATCTCTACTTACTGAGGTACTCGAACTATACCCAGATTCCAAATTCCAACTTGCTGTATTTGTTGAATTAGTTGTATGATTTTGCTTTGTTCCACCCTGATGCTCAGTGCTTTCATCTAATATAGCACCCTTCATTGTAGTAACATCATCACCCTGCGTTGTAGTTTCTTTACCTTCTTCATATTCCGATTTTGATGTTGTACTTCCCGAAACTCCTGCCGTAACAGACGAACCTGCTAATCCTGCTTTTGCTTCTATACTAGCTGATAATGTATCCTCCAATCCTGAAGCTTCTTTTGTTGTATCTTTTACTATATCTCCATGCTGTTTCTTTTCCTGATAATCTTTACTCCAAGAATGTGTATTATTATTTTTTGTTATTAAATCATATTTATCTGTTGAATCTGTAACAGAAGTAGATGTAGATCCACCTTTGTTGCTGCTTACATACCAATTTCCAGTGTCTGTCTGTCCTCTACGAATTGCTTCTTCTACTGTAAGACCATGCTGTTTACACCATTCTTCACTCACATTCGTACTCTGAGACCATCCATCAGAAAGTGCCCAAGATGATGACTTAGTCGTTGCACTCTCCACTGTCTTTGTATAAGACTTCATAAGCTGTTCAGATGTTGTCACAGAATACTTTCTTGTTACAGTCTTGCTAACTCCATCCTGATTAATTTTTCCAAAATTCTCGATCTCATAAAGCGGAACATCTCTAATTTCACCTATTTCATAAGAGAAAAGTATCACACCATTATCGTCATATATAAATGGTTTACCATAATCCTTCTTAGCCCAGGCTCTGTTTCTGTCACTGATCCAGTTTGCATATAAAGTTATGTCCCCTTTTGTTCCCGGCTTTATCTGAGTATATGTGTTACCATCAAAGTCTGTCCATCCAGCAAAAGTATAACCGTCAAGCGTAGGTACAGGAAGAATTTTTCCCTCTTTTGTGGTATATTTTATCGCATTTTCCGGAACAAGATCTGATTTGAACTGAATAGTATATTCTATCTTTTTCCAATGAGCATATAACTCCACTATATGATCTATATTTTCTATCTTCTTTACCTGTGTCGCATTGTCTCCTGCCCCATCATACCAGCCAAGAAATGTATACCCCTCAACTGAAATATTCTGAAGGTATAATGATTTGCCTTCTGCTAAAGAAGTTTTATTCGGGTTTACTATTTTCTGCTTGGCAATATAGTCGTCACCGTTATCAATATAGTACTTAATCTCGTACATATTCTGATATATTGGTTCCTGCGCAACAAGAACAGTATTACATACTGAACAGTGCTTTCCCTCTGTAAGCCCCGGCTTATCAGCAGTTGGCTCAACAGCAGGATCTATTACTGGTGTATGTCCTTTTGCATGTATTACAAGATTAGTCTCAGCTACCTCTGTGTTTCCATTCTCATCTCTAAAGAACTTTCCACACTTGCTACAATGCCAGTAAGCAATATTTCCATCTTCTGTACACGTCGCAGCTTTGTAACTTGTAGCAGTCATGTCGTGTGCACACTTATTTGATGATGGTTTTCCTGACTTAAGCTCCAAAGGCTGTCCATCTTCACCAAGATATCCGCCTGCGATAAATCTTCTCATAAGGATTACATCTGTTGCATTTACTTTTCCATCAGCATTTACGTCTGCTGCATCTGTGTTTATGGATACATCATATCCAGTTGCAAGATATCTACGCACAAGTATTACATCTGTGATATCTACCTTTGTATCACCATTTACATCACCTGGAACAAAATTATCCACAACAATGACTTTGCCATTTTTTATTATGAGATTTACCGGATTTAAGTTACTGTCAATTACATCTCCATCTGTGTATGACAGCCTTATTCCCAACTCTGTTCCAACATCAACTGTGTCTGACACTTTGAAAGATAATACTAAAGCATCTCCATCCTTTATAGAATCTGAAGACATATCCATCGCATCCCACACAAACTTACATGACGACACATACTTGCCCGGCTTTGTCATACTCATAGTAGCAAACGCGTCTCCCGACTTAGAATCGACCAGTTCCAGACCGTCGTCATACTCAACTTTAATTACCGCACCCATAATTCCCGGATTGTCGGTAATTTTTGCTTTTACTTCAACCGTATCACCATTTACCGCTTTTACTTCCTCTACAGTTAAGGTAGCGGTCTTTGTAGCCGCCTGAATCTTAACCGGTGCAAAGAAAGTTATAATCATCGCCAATGACAATATGATTGATAAAACTCTTTTCCCTTTCATATAAGATCTCCTTTCTCATTATTTGTCAGATCATATGTAACAATAATTACATATATAAAGTGTTTGCTGCCATCCTCCTCTCATTTTCAACATTTTAAACACCTATAGCCTGTTTAACGGCTTGATTATATTTATAGTATATATTTACAAAAATCTATGTCAATAGTGTATAGTTGTAACATCTTCATCTATTGTCTATCTTGCAAATATCAATGTTTATGTGCATTATTAACAAAATATTTTTGTTAATAATCATATATATCTATTTCAATTTTCTGATTTTGATAGCTAATACATTCTATAAATTATCTTTAGTCATTATTATGTCCTTAGTAAATCTATAGTGTATGTCGTTTTAATTCAGATACAGTAGTATATAGTCATTCCATTTATGTACTGATAGTCTAACTTTATACGTAAACTTATTAACAATTAATCGTTTACGATCAAATGAGCTTTCACTATTTACACACTGCCAATTCAGGCAGAGGAACGGAGTTTTACATGGACATAGCCCAGGAAGTCGGCGCAAGAATACGCTACTATAGAACCGAAAAAAAGATTAGCCAGGAAAAGCTATCTGAAATAAGCAGCTTACATCCGTCATATATAGGTCAATTAGAACGAGGTGAGAAGACCCCATCTATCGAAACTATTTACAAGATAACCCGCGGTCTCGATATGTCACTTACAGATTTTTTCCATGATTTTGAACTCGTGACAGACGACCCCGATGAAACATATGCCCTGAAAGCCTACCGACTGATAGAGTACCAGCCAGCCCGCACTCAAAAGAAGCTTTACAATGTAATAAATGAAATTTTGACAATTATAGATTAGACCACAAATAGGAAACCCCATTGGAATAATATGTTCTCATAATTCCAATGGGGTTTTTATATCTACTGTCCTTCTGTATATTTTACATATTCTTTCTGTTTTTACAATTTATGTGCGCATATAAAATCAACTATCTTCCTGCAACTGTTTCTTAAGCCGATTTATCTCTGCCAGCGCATTTGCAAGCTCTGTCTTGCTCTTGTCAAGGAGAACTGTCTTTTCTGCTATAACACTATCCTTCTCTGCTATAGCATTGTCTTTCTCTGCCTTTATAGTCTCTATAGTCTCCTTATCCTCATCTATCTGCTTCTGCATCTCCTCTATCATGTAGTGTACCGTATTCTCATCAAGTATTTTAAGCGCTTCTGAAAACATATTGACCACCTCCGCAGGTTTGTCCAGATAACCTGCCATATCCACAAACACACTCTCCAGATAAGGGTAATCCGCCACCAGCTCATTCAATCTGCCAGTACTGTCAACTGATAACAGGGCAAGCCATCCGTTTAACTCATTTATAACCTTCTTATCTTTAGAATAGTAACTTTTATCGAATACGTCAAGCGCTATCAGGTAGTAATCCTGGAGCATGTTCATCTCAATTCCGGTGTCAAATATTGTTGTTCCATGATGGACATAGGTGTCTTTATGTTCTTTTCTGATGAGCTCTGCAGGACTCTGTTCAAATATGATTATCGTATATACTTTTTTAAGATCACTATATGTAAATTTCTTTCCTTTCTGCTCCCTGACTCTGCTGTACTGACGCAGGAGAAGATCCGCAGAATAGCAAGACATCCTCTGTGCAGGGAAAAGATAGGATATCTTCTGTATCTCTACATTGGCAATCGAGCCATCCTCAAGTTCAACTACTATATCCATTATGAGAAGCGAAGTCCCTTGTAACAAACTTTCCTCTGCTGGAAGGATATATTTTACTTTCACTTTTCTTCCGATCACGCTGCTTATAAATTCCGACAGCCTCTCCGGATATGCATCCGGATTGAACAGTTTCTTAAAAAACGGATCATATGTAAGTGGCAGTGTTCTTGTACCACACAGGAATCCTGTCAACCGCTCCTTCAGATCATCCGTGAGACATCTGTATCTTCCGTACACCTCTGGATCCTGTTTGAGTTCACATACCACTCTTTCTCTGTCTTTTCTCTTGAATAATGTGCTTATCTCTACTTTTTCTGTCATAGGCATAGTTCCTCCTGATAATTGTATTAAGTAATGCGGATTTCCCGCCAGATATATAGCTGCCATATGTCAGCTATTTCTTAGATATGCACATCTGATAAAAGCCACATTACCATTATAAACTGTGGCAGTCAACAGGCCTGAAATGCCTCACTATTATACAAAAACGCAAGAAAAAAGGACCTATACGAAACATATAAGTCCTTTCAAGTCTTATATAGTAATCACTATTGAACATACCCTATCGATATATAACTATCCATGCAGTATAATTAAGAGTAATTTCGTTCAAATATTAATTATATGTAATAATATTTTTTACCTACCGCCCCTTTTCCCAACATTTCTGGCCAATACCTTTATCGTTTTTCCTGTTTTTATAACAAGATACAAACTATATGCTCCCAATCCAGTATTATCTGATCCTATAGTCTGCACCAAAATATAATATCCCCACATTATTTACATTATCCATTTATCATACTATCACTTAACATATTTACAGCACCAACTTCTCTTAAAATCACATATAATTTCATATAATTCTGCCACTACAACGGCAACACGTTACACATCATTTTATATGCAACGTTTTTTATCATCTGACTTCTATGCTCACATAAAATAAAATATATTTATAAGAGGTGTTAATATGAGCATGAATCCTATATTGAAAAAAATAAATTATTATATGAAACTTAGGAACTGGTCAATTTACAGATTGGCGAAGGAAGCAGATATTCCTTATTCTTCGCTCAATTCGATGTTCCTTAAGAACACACAGCCGACCATTCCAACATTAGAAAAGATATGTGCTGGCATGAACATCACCATGTCTGATTTCTTTTCAGATAATCACAGTGATGAGATTCCTTTTGTGGAAGTATCCGAGGACGAACAGGAATTGTTGAAGCTTTACAATGATCTGTCCAAATCTGACAAAGATCGCTTTCTTCTGTATGCC
>CAKQQK010000137.1:0-5386 GCA_934270935.1 uncultured Coprococcus sp.
TCTCCAGCGAATAACAGATTTTCACTTCTCTGTCACCGCCTTCATCATATGTCTGGCCTGTCAGTATCTCAGTAGCTTTCCTGCACATAACTCTGTTTAAATTCACTGTCTTCCCCTCCTGTTATTGATTGTTTACCACATCATTTTTTGCCATTCAATAGCAGGAGCCCACCTTTTCACGAACGGCGATTCTAATTACACGAACGACATAAATCGACCCACAACAGCAATTGACTTAGCTGTTCCAGGCTCCGTATAATGAAAATGGAATCGTAACTTATCAGACTTTTTTATGGGGGTAATCATATATGAACATATACGTAGATCTGGCCAGCTTTGCCATCGAAACAATCACAGACTTGATTGTCCTTCCTTCAATACTTAATATTTCCTTGAAGAAAACCTGTCACCCAGTAATCTACGCCTTCAGCTATTTTGTTGCTGGATCACTGCTCACGCATTTTCTTCCAGACTTTCTTGGCTGGATACTCCTTTGCCTGATCAGTCTTTATATGTACAAATGCGTATTCCGCAGACCATGGTTCGAAACACTTATCATATATATCATTTGTGAAGTATTGCTAGTATCAGTCCAAAACTTATATATAGTGGTCACGAATCACCTTAACATCACAGATATAAATATAATCGCCACCTCCGGATCAATATTCACCCTTATAGTCATATGGTGTATATGCCATTTTGCCCCGGTGGACAAGCTATATGCCAAATTCATGCAGGGCAGCAAATTCACGAAGTTTCTGATCATACACATATTCATGATCTTTGAGATAGAACTAGGGGTGCGCAAGTATACCGATATAGATACCATGACTACCATTCCTATGATCACTGCTTTTGCCGTGATCATAATCATCACCGATATCATTATCCTGAAGCAGCAGCAGACCATCAACAGACAGCAGCACGACCTGATAAACTACAAGACTTATCAACCTATGATGTCCGACCTTATAGATGATATCCGGGGAAAGCAGCATGATTTCAACAACCAGATCACTTCCATAAAGATGCTGCCTCTCTCTCACTCCGATTACACATCCTTGAAGAACGCTCTATTAAACTGTTCTGACACAGTCATATCCGAATACAGAGAATCAGATCTCCTGAAGATAAATCTCACCGTTGTGGCGGGATTCCTATACAGCAAGATCGTTCAGTCGAGGAAGCTGGGGAAACAGTTGAATGTGATCATTCACGAACACACTTTGAAGAGTATGATGCCGGAATATGAACTCATAAGGGTCATCGGCGTTCTGGTTGACAATGCACTTGAGGCTGTGAAGCAGGGAGAATCCGTATCTCTTCATATAGACAGCAAAGAGAACAGGATCACCATAACCACCATAAATGAAGGTCCGGAACTCTCTCCTGATCTCCGTCAGAAGATGTTCTCCAGGGGGTACACCACCAAGACAGAGGATCGCAGCAATCACGGCCTGGGGCTTCCAAATCTTAAGAAACTGGTTGACCAATACGATGGCAGGATATGCATGGATAACTCTTACAATTCAGGCAGGACATTTATCAGGATCGAGGTAACTGTCTAAACACATAATAGAAGGAGGATTTAACATGAAGGCACTTATAGTAGAAGACAACGTAGCACAATTAAACGGGACAGCGATGATGATATCAGAATCTTTCAGAGATATAGAATGTCTGAAGGCCGCAAGCTACGACGAAGGAATCAGACTTATAAACGAAAATGTCATAAACTTTTTCCTGTTGGACATACAGCTTGGGAACGATCCGGACAAGGACGGCATCGCACTGGGAGAATACATCCGTTCTCTGGATGGCTACCAGACCACGCCTATCCTTTTTGTCACCGCCCTTGTAGATCAAGCAGTGCGAGCCATACACAGCACCAACTGCTACGACTACATCACAAAACCATATGACCAGTCCGAGCTGCTCAAGGCAATACAGAGACTTCTGAACCTGTCCATGGTTGAGGATCCTCTGGTTGAGCTGAAGGATATAAGCGGAGTGTATATGCGCATAAAGCCTGACGACATATACTACATCAAATCAGAACTTCACAATATGCATGTACACACTGTAAAGGAATCTTTTGTGACATCGGGCATACGGCTCAACGATCTGGAAGCCGAAACGCCTTCTTTCTTTATAAGATGTCACAGAAGCTACCTGGTCAACGCACATCATATCCGTTCATATGACAAGCGGAATGCGACCATACTGCTGGACACTCCTCGTCCCAAGAAGATCCCGGTCGGAAGAAAATATCTCAGCATGCCAGAGCTGCAGGCGGATTTCGAGGATCAGAAAACCACTTCACAGCCATAATAGCCAAATACCCATGGTATCAATCAACTTCTGTCGGTTGATACCATGGGTATTTTCATTAGTTATATGACTCTATATATTCCAGATTTCACGGTTATGGGATCTTATAATTCCACATCCCAGAAGTCCTTGATAGTTGCGAAGTAATCCTCCGGTGTCTCTGCACGGCGGATAAGCTTCCATGATCCGTCCGGTCTGAGCAGAACCTCCGCTGACTTAAGCTTTCCATTGTAGTTATATCCCATGGCAAATCCATGAGCACCTGTGTCGTGGATGACAAGGATATCTCCCATGTCGATCTTTGGAAGCATTCTGTCTATAGCAAACTTGTCATTGTTCTCACACAGTGAACCTGTCACATCATACTTGTGATCACATGGCTCATTCTCTTTGCCAAGGACTGTGATGTGATGGTATGCACCGTACATAGCAGGTCTCATGAGGTTGACTGCACATGCGTCCACTCCGATGTACTCCTTGTGTGTGTGCTTCTCATGGATGGCTGTTGTAACCAGGTGTCCGTAAGGTGCCAGCATGAAACGTCCGAGCTCTGTGAAGATAGCCACATCACCCATGCCTGCTGGTACAAGCACTTCCTCATAGACCTTTCTAACACCCTCGCCGATGACCATGATGTCATTTGGCTCTTTGTCCGGTGTATATGGGATTCCAACTCCACCTGACAGGTTGATGAAGTCAAGCTTCACTCCAGTCTTCTCCTTGATCTCAACTGCTGTCTCGAACAGGATCTTTGCAAGCGTTGGATAGTATTCATTTGTCACTGTATTGCTTGCAAGGAAGGCATGCATTCCAAATCTCTTCACGCCCTTTGCCTTGAGGATCTTGTATGCCTCGATGATCTGATCCTTTGTCATACCATACTTTGCATCACCAGGATTGTCCATGATGGTGGTAGATATGGAGAACTTTCCACCCGGATTGAATCTGCAGCAGATCTTCTCTGGGATCCCTGCTGACTTCTCCAGGAAATCAATGTGTGTGAAATCGTCAAGATTGATGGTTGCGTTCAGCTTCTTTGCAAGCACGAACTCCTCTGCAGGGGTGTCATTTGACGAGAACATGATCTCATCGCCCTTAAATCCCATCTTGTCTGACATCATAAGCTCTGTCAGTGATGAACAGTCAGTTCCGCAGCCCTCTTCCTTGAGGATCTTGAGTATTGTTGGGTTTGGAGTAGCCTTTACGGCGAAATACTCCTTGAATCCTTTATTCCATGAAAACGCCTTGTAAAGCTTTCGCGCATTCTCTCTGATTCCTTCTTCATCGTAAATGTGAAATGGTGTAGGGATCTCCTTGATGATCTCCTCTGCCTTTGCCTTTGTAATAAATGGTGTCTTCATCTTTTTTGTCCTTTCTGTTTATGCGTTGTTCTCCGCTGCGACAAGGTTCTCACTCTTGTGCATCTTACGAAGAAGTGGCTTTTCTATCTTACCTGTAGCATTTCTCGGAACGTGCTCAAATATAATCTTCCTTGGTCTCTTGTATCTTGGAAGTTCTTTACAGAACTCGTTGATCTCTTCCTCTGTGCAGGTCATACCATCCTTTACCTCTATGATGGCCGCTGTGATCTCTCCGAGACGGGCATCTGCTATACCGATGACTGCAACGTCCTTGATCTTCTCGTATTTGCTGAGGAAGTTCTCTATCTGTACAGGGTAGATATTCTCTCCACCACTGATTATAACATCTTTCTTTCTATCTACAAGATAAATAAATCCATCTTCGTCCTGCATAGCCATATCTCCTGTGTACAGCCAGCCGTCCTTCAGGCACTCCTCTGTCGCCTTTGGATTCTTGTAGTAGCAGGTCATGACACCCGGACCCTTGAGAATGAGCTCGCCGACTGCGCCCTGCTCGACCTCCGTTCCATCCTCATTCACGATCTTTGCCTGCCATCCGTATCCCGGCACACCGATGGCTCCGACCTTATGTATGTTCTCTACTCCCAGATGTACAGCGCCCGGTCCGATGGACTCTGAAAGTCCGTAGTTCGTGTCGTACTGATGGTTAGGGAATATCTCTTTCCATTTCTTTATAAGGCTCTGTGGCACTGGCTGTGCTCCTATGTGCATCAGTCTCCACTGTGACAGCTCATAATCTTCAAGGTGTACATCACCGTTCTCTATGGCAAGCAGTATATCCTGAGCCCATGGCACAAGAAGCCATACTATAGTACACTTCTCATCGCTTACAGTCTGAAGTATAGTCTTGGCACTTACGCCCTTTAAGAGAACGGCCTTGCCACCCACTATCAGGCTTCCAAACCAGTGCATCTTGGCACCTGTATGATACAGAGGAGGAATACACAGGAACACATCATCCTTTGTCTGTCCGTGATGTACATTCTCAACCTTTGCCGCATGCATCAGGCTCTCATGGTTATGCAGGATAGCCTTAGGGAATCCTGTCGTTCCGGATGAGAAATATATAGCCGCATCATCGCTGTCCTTGATGTCTCTCTTCTCGAATACACTTGAACAGTTGGATGTCAGCTTGTCATAGTCCTCCGCAAATGTAGGACAGTTGCCGCCCACATAGAAGAGGATTCTCTTCTCAGCTATCTCATCAACGACAGCCTCTATACGTCCGATGAACTCAGGACCAAATACAAGCACGTCGACATCTGCAAGCTCTACACAATATTTGATCTCCTCCGCATCGTATCTGAAGTTGAACGGAACCACTATGGCTCCTGTCTTCAATACTCCGAAATATATTGGAAGCCACTCAAGGCAGTTCATCATGAGGATACCTACCTTGTCTCCCTTCTGTATTCCGCGTGACACCAGAAGATTTGCAAATCTGTTTGCCTTCTCGTTGAACACGCTCCATGTAATCTCTCTTCTGTACTGGCATGTAGGATTCGACTCTATGAGCTCATACTCCCTCCATGTAACCCTTCTCGTCTCCTGCACATCAGGATTTATCTCTACCAGAGCGACATCATTTCCGTATTCTCTGGCATTTCTCTCTAAGTAATCTGTGATTGGCATAACCGTAACTCCTAACCTCTCTTAATAATTGCTCTTCT
>CAKQQK010000138.1:0-5367 GCA_934270935.1 uncultured Coprococcus sp.
GTAAAAGGCACCGGGAGGAAATAAGGCTTGACTCAATTTTTCACACATTTTTTTATCAGCAATATATCCATAAGTTTCTCTCTGCTGCTACTGATATTTGTTCGATTTATGTTCAGAAAACAGCTAACATGTAACGGCAGATACAACACCATATATATTGTGCTGTTTCTTCTCGTAATTCCATATATCCCTGTAAATAATTCATTTATATTCCAGGCCATAGGTTTCATACGATCATTATTTAACAGAGGTACTTCTGCCGCAAATACAGTTACTCCTGTGCCTATCAATACCAGCCCTTCATCGAATGTGAATTGGATGAACGACTTTGCTATATCTGTAAACAGTACATCTACAATATATCCAAAGATCCTTTTTATTATCTGGCTTGCCGGAGTTTGCATATTTTCTATCCGTTTAATAGTGTCAGGCATATCACTATACAAGCTGAAAAAATCTGCTGTTCCAGTCACCGACGATACTGTCATATTGAATATATATTCGGAATGCCTTGAGCTCTGCAATGTGCGCAGATACAAACCGGAATTATATTCCTCATCTGCTATATCTGGAGCGGTCATTGCAGGTGTATTACGCCCTGCTATATATATTCCACGACAAATCGACGACTGCATATCCGATTACACAATAACCGATCTGAGACATATTTTGTTGCATGAACTACAACATTTTAAGCGCAGAGACAATGCCGTGAATATATTTATCTGCATATTCTGCATACTGTATTGGTTCAATCCAGTTGTTATATACACATTACATACAGCAAGACATGACAGAGAAAAAGCATGTGACAATGATGTATTGCAGTGCCTCGGTCAAAACTATGCCGCGAAGTATGGACAGACCATCCTCCGTGCGGCTGCAAGCAGATCCAGTAATTCATCATCGGTATCATTCAAGAGCAAAAGCAGGAAAAAATTACTTAAAACAAGGCTTCAGCTTATTGTTGATTTCAACCCTGTCACCAAAAGAGAAAAACGGAAATGTATATATGCATTTTCCATTATCATATTGCTGATTACTGTATGTGCGCCATTATCTGTATATGCTCTGGATGATACACAATACAAGGATTTTTCCCCAGTGAATCTTGAATCCTTGGACCTATCCAGCTACTTTTCTGGCTACAACGGCTGTTTTGTGCTGTACGACAAAGAAAATGATAAATGGTTTATCTATAACCAGGACAAAGCTCTATGTCGCACTTCACCAGATTCTACATATAAAATATATGACGCAGTGATGGCTCTTGAACATGGCATCATAACTTCCGACAACTCATTTATGCGCTGGGATGGGAGCTCTTACCCTTTTGATGCCTGGAACACAGACCAGACACTTCGATCTGCCATGTCCGGATCTGTAAACTGGTATTTTGACAATCTGGATGCAGCTATGGACCACACAGATGTGAAACATTTTCTCGGTCTTATTGAATATGGAAATCAGAATATCAATTCAGCGCAGAACTGTTACTGGCTGGAATCCTCTCTGACTATATCCCCGATAGAACAGGTAGAAATGCTATGTCACCTGAAAAATAATGATTGGAACCTGTCTAAGACAAATGTGGATACAGTCATGGAGTCCATGTTTATAGCAAACTCAGATGGAAAAAGTCTGTATGGCAAGACAGGTACCGGCAGAATTGATGATGTAAATATAAACGGCTGGTTCGTTGGATTCATTACATCTAATGATAATGATTACTTTTTCGCCACGAATATATCACTTTCTGAAAATGACAATCAGTTTTTATCAGCGGACGGACTTTCCGCATCGAAGATCTCTCTGTCAATACTGCGTGATCTTGGAATATATGCCTATGGATATCAGTCAGAATAAACCGGTATGTCACATTCCATCTTCTCTATATGATTTGACATATATTTGAAAGTACCATCTTCTTCCGGTTTTACTGTAAGTGTATTTCTAAATGCAATGTCCGATCCCTTGTCAGCCCACACCGCATCAACAATAAGCGAAACAGTTCCATCATCGTTGTAGGAATAGTCCACAACCTCTCCGAATGGTGGGTACTGTTTTCCAAGGATGACATGGTATCTGTACGAATCTTTTTCTGGATTGTAATCACATTTATCCCTCAGCTCCGTCACAGTGACAGGGAACATTGACAACATAACAGACTCATATTTGTCTGCATCTATCCATCCACCATCAGGTTTCAGATTTTCACCAGTGTACAGTCTGTATATATCATCAAACATACACGGCACAAGTATATCAGATGCATTTGACTCATCCCAATCGATAACAAGCATATTGTAATTCACATAACTAAGCCCATACACATATTTTCTTGTCAGTTCCCTGCATTCATCCGTCAACGGACTGACTCTGAAATACTCCTTCAGCCCACCATGGGCTATTATATTTGAGTATGTATATATAAAGTAGCCTTTTTCTGTGAGTTTCATATCTTTTAAATCCCGTATGCCAGACGCTATAAACTTCCAGTCATGATTCTCGTATTTTGCTGTGTTGAAAATCATCTGTATCCGGCTGTCATCATACGCAAACGTCATCTCCGTCACGCTTGCATCCCTGTTTACCCTATATACGCAAATGTAATCACGCTCTCCACCCTCTGTATAATTTCTATAAAAAGACTGAAATAACTGATAATTAAACATATTGGTATCATCAGTAAAACATATCAGTCCATTGCTTCCTAAGATATCAACTGCGTCATATATTAAATCACTATTATCTGAAATATCTTCATCATCGTACAACTTTCTTATGACATCTGACTGTAATATTCCCATTATATCTACTTTAACATTTTCCATTTCGTCATCGGATAACAGGCTATCATCAACGACATTTCCATTCTGATTTATTGTGATGGTCTTATCTCCGTAGTGCTCCTGCCACTCTTTATCAGAAAGCCTGTCTCTATACCAATATATCCCCTCTTTGTTCATCGTCAGAACGTCATTTGACACATACTCAAATCCATCATTTTCTTTCTCCTTTATTGTAACTTTATGTGTAAATAATCTGCCACTCTCATCCTTCTCCGAAACAGCATTTACTATGAGGGTTATTGTTCCGTCAGCATTATGCTCAGCATCCACTACCTCTGGAAATGGAACCAATGGTGTCACTCTGTGATCAAACATCCCCCTCGTTCTGTACTGATACATTTGTCTGGACACATCATACACATTGACATGCTGAAGTACGTCTGTAGACACAGGCAAATACTCCTGAAACACCTTCTCGTATAACTCTTCTTCTATCATATATGTGACCCCCTCCTCCGAATAGGGACTGGACACACCATATTTCATTTTGTAAAGTGCCTCATAGATATCATAATAATTTATTCTGTTCATATCTGATTCATCCCAGTTTGTGGTAAATAAATTATTCGAATCATATCCAATAGTCTTGATATACTTTCTGTTAAGTACCCTTAACTTCTCATCCAGAGGCTCAACTCGTAATGCCGTATACGCAGAATCTCCATCATATCCTCCCATCCTGTACCTCTCAAAAAATAGATATCCGTCTGTGTATTTCCATGTATAGGCCTTATAGTTTTCTTCATTTTTCTCAACAAAACAGTTATTCTCCCACACATAGAATCGCCTGGTTATCATCACGTTATTACCGCCTGATTTAAAATCAAACCTTACAAAAGACTTATCATACATGACCTGCAGTATTGTACATCCCGCATCTCTGTTTTCAGCCACCTCTGATAAAAACATCTCCGCATTCTCTGCATTTGCCATATTGATCTGATTTTCCACATCCACAGCTATGTACCCCTTACTTCCCATCGATTCTATTACGATCCTAGTCTGATTCAGTTTTTCTTCCTCGGTCTTGCATTTCATATCCTGACAGGATGAATATATATCATCCAAATCTGCAATAAACTGATTTTCATCAGATATACTAAAATCAATAACTGTCAGCTCTGCGTCTGTCACTGCATTTTTATTGGAACAACTGCATAACAATATGGCTATTCCAACCAAAAGTAGCATACAATATAACTTCTTGTATATATTACACATGTAGTATTTCAAGATAAAAAAATATAAGGTCATCATATTAAAACTCCTTTATAATAAATATTACATTTGTAATATCTATTATAAAGGAGTTTATTGCTGTGTCAATACTAATTACTTATAACTTCGCCCTGCGATTAAGTAACTCCCGGCAACACAGAGGAATGCCATTGTGGTTATCTGCTATCCTGCGCCTGAACTGATTTATGACATAAGGTTTCTCAACACCAAGAGCGCCAAGCACCATAAGTTCTCCTGTGATCGCACCGCATGTCAAGCCACACTTCATGCCACCGCCGAAATTGGAACTGAGCTTTGCCGCCATGTCACCGGTAATTCCAAGTTCTTCTGCATAAGCTCTCAGAATTGTCTGCGCACAGTTGCTCACCATTGGATTTTCATTTCTTATGCTCATTGCTTTTTCTATATGTTTGTTCATCTCATATTTCTCCGTTCCTGTTTATTGCCCTCATATCACGGGAAACTTCAGCTGCATCCCTATACTTTCCCTGTGCAGCATGCTCACGAGACTTCTCTAACTTTTCAAGAATTTCATTCTCTGTCATTTTTTCATATGGATTTTTACTTATCCTCTTTATTTCAAACGGAAAGCCATTTGCAGCCAGTGCCTGCGTTAAAAAAAAACGAATTGCTGTTGTTGTATCCGTACCTAAATCTCTAAACAATTCATCTGATTTTACTTTTAATTCATCATCCACTCTAACTTGAATCGTACTTGCCATTTGCTCAACCTCCTAATCACTCAATTCTCTTTATAATATAACAAAAAAGCGCCGTATTGCTACGACGCTTTTGTCTTGCTCGGAAGATGGAGCAAGGGAACGCTATTCAATTATCTGTTGTACTTTTTCTTTCTGCTGACAACCGTTGTACCGATGGCTGCACCGCCGCTGACAAGCAGCAGAGAGAGCCACAAGGCAAGATTGAAATTATCACCGGTCTGGGGAGATTTGGAATCGTCTTTCAGCTTCACCGTTACGGTATCGGCTTTTTTGATTTCCTTTGTGCCGACCTTGTCGCTGAAATACTTGCCACAGCCTTCGCAGTACCAGTACTCGATATTGCCCTCGGTGGTCTTTGTCGCCGTCTTTGCCGGGAAGTGCTTTAAGTTGGTGTGGTTTTTCGGATCAAGCTCACCATATTCCGCACCGCAGACCTCGCACTTTGCCTTGTCCTTGCAGGTCGCTTTCCCGCCGGTATGCTCAGTCAGCTTCTTGCCGCAATAATCACACTTGTGGTCTTTGTTATCGTCTGCACACTCGCTGATTATATAATC
>CAKQQK010000139.1:0-5352 GCA_934270935.1 uncultured Coprococcus sp.
GTCATCGGACTTGAGGTCCATGTAGAGCTTGCGACCAAGACAAAGATATTCTGCGGCTGCAGCACAGCATTTGGAGGAGCTCCTAATACACACACATGTCCTGTATGTACAGGAATGCCGGGTTCACTTCCGGTACTTAACAAAGAGGTTGTGAATAAAGCGATTGCGGTTGGTCTTGCAACAAACTGTACTATCACACAGAACTGCAAGTTTGACCGAAAGAACTATTTCTATCCGGACAACCCACAGAACTACCAGATATCACAGCTCTACTATCCAATATGCAGGGACGGTAAGGTTGAGATAGAGGTTGACGGAGTTAAGAAATATGTGAGGATCCATGAGATACATATGGAGGAGGACGCCGGAAAACTTGTTCATGATCCATATACAGACAGTTCACTTGTGGATTTCAACCGTTCAGGTGTGCCTCTTATAGAGATAGTTTCAGAGCCTGACATGAGATCTGCGGAGGATGTAATAGCATATCTTGAAAAGCTCAGGGAGACGATACAGTATCTCGGCGCTTCGGATTGTAAGCTGAATGAGGGATCCATGAGAGCTGATGTCAATCTTTCAATCAGAGAGGTTGGCTCAGAGGAGTTTGGCACACGTACAGAGACCAAGAATCTGAACTCATTTAAGGCTATCGCCAGGGCCATAGAAAATGAGAGAGAGAGACAGATCGATCTCATCGAGTCTGGTGAAAAGGTTGTCCAGGAGACAAGAAGATGGGATGATACTAAGGAGTATTCATATCCTATGAGATCCAAGGAGGATGCACAGGATTACAGATATTTCCCTGATCCTGACCTTGTACCTATCCACATCAGCGATGAGTGGCTCCAGCAGGTAAGGGATGCACAGCCTGAGTTCAGAGACGAGAAGAAGATAAGATACAAAGAGGAATATGCTATTCCTGATTATGATATAGATATCATTACAGCGTCCAAGAAACTGGCAGATCTGTTTGAGGATGCCATCGCACTTGGAGCACCTGCAAAGAAGGTTTCCAACTGGATCATGGGAGAGACCATGAGACTGATGAAGGAGAACAGTGTTGATGCGGAAGACCTGAAGTTCTCGGCAGAGAATCTTGCGAAGCTCATCAAGCTTGTTGATGACAGGGTTATCAACGGTGGTGTTGCAAAGGAAGTGTTCGAAAAGATATTTGCAGACAATATTGATCCTGAGAAGTATGTCAAGGATAACGGACTTGCAACTGTTCAGGATGACGATGCACTTAAGGCGGCATGTCAGGCAGCCATAGATAACAATCCAAAGGCTGTTGAGGATTACAGAGGCGGCAAGGAGAAGGCTCTCGGAGCACTTGTCGGACAGGTTATGAAAGCTATGAAGGGTAAAGCAGATCCTGGATCTGTCAACAAGATGCTTAGGGAGATGCTGTAAATATGGAAGAAAACAGAAGAGTTAGAAAGAGGGACAGATACAAACGTCTCATAACAGTGGGCGAGGCCTGTGTACTCATCGCCGTGGAGCTGGTGCTGTTTGGTCTCATGTGGTACCGGGACTATGAGGTAACGCTTACGCTTCCGTTCTGGAGAAGAGGAAACTGGGCAGTTATCGGAATGTATGGAATCATCATCATACTTTTTACCAAGCTGTATGGTGGTTACAGAGTCGGGTTCTTCAGACTGCTTGATATAGTTTACTCACAGTTGTTGGCTCTCTTGTGTGCCAATGTAGTTGGTTACCTGCAGCTCTGTATAATTTGTCGTGACTATGTAAAACCTGGACCGCTGCTGAAACTAACAGTGCTTGAGGCGGTTGTTATATTGTTATGGATATTTATTTGCAGAGTTTTGTATGCAAAAATGTATCCGCCAAGGCATCTGCTTCTTGTATACGGATATAAGACTCCGATGGAATTTATAGACAAGATAAATGCCCGTAAGGACAAGTATATAATAGAAGACAGAATACATGTCAGCGAGGGCGAGCAGGCGATCAAGGAGAAGATACTTCAGTACGACGGAGTAATCATTTGTGAGACAAAGGCTTATATCAGAAATGAACTTGTGAAGTATTGTTTTGAACACTCCATCAGATCATACGTTGTACCAAAGCTCTCCGATATAATCATACTTGGAGCGGAACCTATACATTTGTTTGATACGCCGATCCTCTTATCACGAAATCAGGGACTTACTGGTGACGATATGATTATTAAGAGGATCATGGATGTTGTGTGTGGAGTCATTCTCCTTGTCATTGCATCTCCGTTCATGCTCATATCAGCACTTGCTATATGGCTCTATGACAGGGGACCTGTATTCTACAAGCAGGACAGACTTACTTTGAATGGCAAGATTTTTAAGATTATAAAGTTCAGAAGTATGAAGATTGATTCGGAGTCACAGGGTGCCCGGCTTGCAAAGAAGGATGATGACAGAATAACACCTGTTGGAAAATGGCTTAGAAAGCTTCATCTTGATGAACTGCCACAGCTTTTTAATGTCCTTAAAGGAGATATGTCGCTTGTTGGACCAAGACCTGAGAGACCGGAGATCGCTAAGCTTTATAAGAAGACCTTCCCGGAGTTTGATTACAGACTCAAGATGAAGGCGGGACTTACAGGATATGCACAGGTATATGGAAAATATAATACTACACCTAGAGACAAGGTGAAGCTGGATCTTACTTATTATGAGCAGTATTCAATATGGCTAGATATCAAACTGATGCTGCTTACAGTAAAAATCATGTTCCAGAAGGAGACGTCAGAGGGTGTGGCATCCAACATGACTACAGCTCTCAGAGATGGAGAGAAGCTTCAGATTCCTGCTCCGGTAAATGTGAAACCGGAGGGCCTTGATGAGTCAGAGGATGCGTTCTATGATCTGAAGAAGAGTACGCATATTTCAGATGTGAGTGCAGAGACAGATAACATTGGTAAATAGAATATATATGGGTGAAGTGTATGATAAGTGATACTGTTTCAGTGGTTGTGCCTGCTTACAATTGCAGCGGCACAATAAAGAGTTCTGTGGATTCGGTCCTGGCTCAGAGTATTCCAACCAAAGTTATAGTTGTGGATGACTGCTCTTCGGATAATACACTGGAGGTACTTTCCTGTTATACGGGGAATCCAAGAGTCAATATTGTCAGAAATGAAAGCAACTTAGGAGTGGCAGCATCACGCAACAAGGGTGTCGCAATGGCAGAAAGCAGGTATGTTGCGTTTATTGATTCTGATGATATGTGGCTCCCAGATAAATTGGAGAAGCAGCTGGAACTTGTAAAAAAAACAGGCGCAGTGCTGTGTTCAACTGCCAGAGAATTGATAAGCGAAGATGGTAAAAGGACGGGCAGAATCATAGAAGTCCCGGAGCGGGTAACATACAGTAAACTGCTCCGGGGAAATGTAATAAACTGTTCATCTGTACTTATAGACAGGGAAGTGGCACTGAAATATCCGATGGGCAATGATGATATACATGAGGATTATATATGTTGGCTTCAGATACTTCGTGATTATGCGTTTGCTGTTGCAGTAAATGAACCACTTTTGCTATACAGACAGATGAAACACAGCAAGTCGGGATCCAAGCTGTCATCTGCAAAAAAAACATTTGCGGTTTACAGGAAAGTTGGGTACGGTTTTTTCAGAAGCTGTATTTACTTTATATGTTATGCAGTAAATGGTGTTATAAAATATCTGTTGTGATCAGGAGATACGGTAATGGACGATGAAAATAAGAAGAGAGGACCAGGGCGTCCAACGGACAAGAGAAAGGATACGGTTCTCAGGCTGAGAATAGATGCAGATACCCACAAAAAATTAGGTGACTGCGCAGTGAGAAAGAAAGTATCTATGTCAGAACTTGTACGAGAAGCGATAGAAGATATAGTCAGACGAGAAAAAGAAGAGATAAATTGACTGGTGTAAAAAAGCATCAATGGTATCGATCACAGATGATACCGTTGATGCTTTTTGTTGTGGAAACTACAATGTGTAGCCGTTCTTTTTAAGAAGCTCTCTTGCAGAATCTATTGAATCGTTCCCTGTCGCATTTTTAATAGGGGCAAATTCTTTTTCTCTGTCAACCTCAAAAGGAAGGCATGTTCCCATGAATGCAATCATATCGAGAGCAAGTGTTTCAAATTTGTAGCCATTTGGTTCGGCTGGCTTTATTATATCGCCATTTTCATCTACATAAGGAATTGCTTTTTTTACAATGTGGAGAGGCATGCTCTCGTTCATGATTTTCATAAGTCTGTCAACAGGGAAGATGTAGTTGAGAGTTACGCCGTAATTATATGCGTAGTCACCGTTCTCATCGCGTTCATCACGCATCTCTTCAGTCAGTTCATAGTACTCAACGATGTATGGCTTGCCGTGGTTGGTACAGAGAACACCTACTTTCTCATCTGGATAAGCTTTTCTTACAACTTTTCCGCCTGACAGGAAGCCTTCGGTTATGACTGCGCCCAGAAATACCGGGTCAGCAATTCTCTGAAGAACGTTGTCAACGGAAAATACATTGATATATTTGATGTTGTGCTTGTTGATGGTCTCAAGATGTCCTGCCTTGCAGAGCGAAGAGAACCATCCACCGTTTCCATTTGGAGACATAGCTATGCGGCCCTTTTCCTCAAGATAGATCTTTCCATTGAAATCTACAGATGGAACCATCTCCTGTTTGAAGAAATGAATGTGTTCAGGATCGTAGCCGAAGTAATCGTGCTCTTTGAAAAATGCAGTTGTATCATTGTGGTTCTTCTCATTCGTCATGATGAAGAAGTGAATCCAAGTGTCTGCAAGTTTTACGATGTCCATGGTATGCTCGATGAGAAGCTGGAAGATATACATATCTTTCGTAACGCCTACATTAAATGTTCCCTTTGGCCCATTAAATCCAAGACGTGTGCCCTGACCACCTGCGAGAAGAACAAGAGCAAGCTCGCCGTTTTTTATAGAGGTGAGACCTGCGTTCAAATAGGTGTCGTGCTTTTCGTTTATAGTGTCCATCTGAAGGGCGGCAACAGGTGCAATGTCTGAATCTTTGTCTGAGTTGTCTTTGCCGATCATATCGATGAGAGAAAAATCAATCTCCTCGATCTGTGAAAGCAGTGCAGCTTTGTCTGAATCACTTAAAGTGTTATAGTATCTGAGTAAATGAAGCTGGTTTTTCTCTTCCAGCAGTTTGTATGCGCTTTCGTAGTTCATAAATTTCTCCTTAATAAATGTGTAGTGTCTGAAATTCTCTCTCCGTGTAACAAAATCAGTGATACTTTTTCTTGATAGCGATAGTATCTGTGAAAACCTTCCATATGTCTTTGAACTTGATCCTGCGGCCATTGGTATCGTCTCTGCTGTAGTTGAGCACG
>CAKQQK010000140.1:0-5328 GCA_934270935.1 uncultured Coprococcus sp.
GCGGTTTCTCCACAAATGACATACCGCTTGTCCCTATAATATCATCCCCGTCAAAAGCCAGCCATGATACAAATGTTCCGTCTGCCATATGGCGGGTGTAATAATCCTTAAGCGCTGGCACCAGATCTATCTCTTCTTTTGCGCCCTCTTCCCTGAGCTGATTTATTCTCATATTTATAAATGTATCAAGTTCATTTTCTGTAAGTCTTCTGTAGTCTATTTTCATTTACTTGCATCCTCCATTCCAGAATTCCTTTTTCCTCCAGGATAGGTAAACACGTTGTTCTTGTTATATTTATTCACTCTCCACCAGTTCATCTATCAGCTCTATAGCCTCTCTTATCATGCCGTCACAGTGCACTTTCTTGATTCCACCCTTTTGGGCATTTGCCTTTAACAGATCGGTACAATCGGTCATGCCGTTGTGGTTATCTGCTATCCTGCGCCTGAACTGATTTATCACGTATGGATTCTCAACGCCCAGAGCGCCAAGCACCATAAGTCCTCCTGTGATCGCGCCGCAGGTTGAACCACACTTCATGCCACCACCGAAATTAGCACTGAGCTTTGCCGCCATATCTCCTGTTAATCCAAGCTCGTCCGCATAAGCCCTCAGTATGGTCTGCGCACAGTTGTTGACCATCGGTGTCTCGTTTCTTATCTCCATAGCTTTTTCTACATGTTTATTCATTGTGACTTCCTCCAATCTGTCTCATGCTTATGTATCCATTTATCACATTGCTTTTCAATTGCAATAAAGTCCAAACAATTAGTTATCATTTTGCTGGTATCCCCATTTTTTCGCTTACTATATAGCACTTTTGCGTTCTTTATTATCTTAGACTCATTTTTACGAATATATATCAATTCCTCATTAACAAGATCCTTATATGCTTGATCTTTTTCTCCGTCAGCGTCATACAGCTCTAACGCCTCATCTGGAACTGGTATCATTGTTCCAATTTGCAAAGTACCCTTTAGCTCAGATTTATCTTCCTTTTTTGAAACTATTCTCATAACAATCAATGAATCTTTTCTTATGCATTTCTTTCCATCAATAATTATATAATCGTGTTGTTCTTTTGGTGATGAAAGGGGAATATAATATTTGTATCCATTAATCTCTATTACCACCCCCACATATTTTCTTGTATGAACACGTTCAGTTTCCTTGTTTGAGTATACTCTTGGAAATGACTTTCTTATGTATTTTATATACTCATCCGCAACACTGTATAACTTCATATACTTCCTTTCATATGAAAAATAAGAGACATCCGAAGATGTCTCTCTTTGTTGTTAAACCCTCCACTTAAACGGCAGGAGCTCTCCTGTTGTTAAACCCTCCACTTAAAGGCAGGAGCTCTCCCATAAGATCCTATATATTTATTATATACAAAATTCTTATATTTAGTTTAATTTTATCATACTTTTGCTCTTTTGCAAGGATATTTTCATTTCCCTTACTCACTGATGATCTTCCTGCTGCACAGATACGTTATAAGGAAATATCCACCATATATGATCACCACGATAGCAGCTGTGATTCCGATAGCGCCCGCTATATCATACGCTCCCATTGTATCTAGAATCTTCATGCTGACCATCATTCCAAATACCGAATGTACTATGGCGAGAGCAAGTGGGAATATGAAGAATAGTCCCATCTGTGAGAAAAGAGCCTTGTTGATCATGTGCTGGTCTACCCCAAGCTTTCTGAGCATCTTGTATCTCTCTATGTTGTCTGTGCTCTCCGAGAGCTCTTTGAGTGCAAGGATGGCTGCACCGGATATGAGGAATATGAGTCCGATATACATACCTATAAATGATGCGATGGCTCCGACTCCCACGCTGGCCGCCTTAACATTATCCTTAGTGTTTACTGTGATAAGTCCGCAGATCACATCCTTATTCGATACCTTCTTTATAATCGTATCGCTATCTTGTATGGCATCGCTATCCTGATCGGCATACTTTCCAATGAAATACTCCCTGGCAAACTGTACACCTTCAACAGCTGAATCCGGCACGATAAACACACCCGTGTTGAGCGGCTGTGTCGCAAGCTCTATATCTCCGTCTATACAATATGTGATAACCGGCTTAAGCGTCTTGCCATATACCTCTATCTCTTTTCCCTCATGAAGTCTCTCGTCACGGAGCTTCACGAACATTCTATAATTTGCCAGGATTGCATACTCGTCATCGGCAAGCTGGATCTCCGCTTTGTCATAAATCTTTGCCACCTTGTTATAGTCAGACTGTGATATGATCTCCTCCGTTCCAGCAAATCCAGACAAGGCAGCTGCATCTATCCCAAGAGAATCTATAAGAGCCTCATCTCCCAGATAATTCCTGATTGTAAGTGTAGGACATGTATATGTGTGTACATCAACGTAATCAGAGAAGTATGAGCCAAGATCTATATTATCTTCACTATATAAGTCCTCTATACTCTTCTGGTCAATCCCCCCAAGCTGTTTCAGAAAATCCTTAGTCCAGCTATCACTACCCATCTCGTCTTCGTCATAATAGATTGAATCACTGCTCTGGGTCTTCGATATACACACATCCGCTCTTGCGTACTTTGCAATGCCCTCATTTAAGGAATTCTTCACTGCAAGCGCTGATGAAAGCACGCATATTGTCACAAAGAGCATAAGACAGATGACTGATATTGAAAGTACATTTGTGTTGACACGGCTGCTCATCTGTCTGACGACAAATGAATTGAGTCCCTTATAGTACACGTTCTTCATGGACGACACGATCCTGAAGAGCATTCCGGACACTGACCAGAAGAAAAGCACGGTTGCAACGCATCCGACCACGATCCACTTGTAGAGATCCTTCATGTACATGTCATTTATATCGGTAATCACCGCATGATAAGCATATCCAAGTGATACAACTGATATCAGGAACACGATAACTGATACCCATGGATTCTTGATCTTGACATTCTCAGATTTTCTTCCATTCTGGAAAAGGTCGATGAGCTTACATTTGCTGATGATAAATGTGTTGAAGATTATAACCACCACATATATAATCGCAAAATACAGACAAGTCTTGGCAAATGCGCTGCCAGAGAACACAAAGCTGTATGATGACATATCTGCATCGAACATGTTTGCAACAAGTACACTTGTTATCTGTGAGATTCCTATTCCGGCAAGAAGTCCTACCACAAGTGATACAAGTCCGATGATAAGTGTCTCGATGAAAAGCATTGTGGACACCTTGCGTTTTCCCATTCCAAGGATGAGGTACAGACCAAATTCTTTGTTACGCCTCTTCATCAGGAAACGGCTTGCATATATGATGAGAAATCCGAGCACAAATGCGATGAACACACTGACACCCGCGATCATCTTGCTCATGAGCTTCACGACCTGTCTTGTGTCAGCCGATATCTGGAGCATGGCGGTCTGCGTCTCTATGGCATTGAACACATAGAAGATTGCAACACCGAGTACCAGAGTGAAGAAATATATGGCATAGTCCTTTATACTCTTCTTCATATTTGATACGGAAAGCTTAAAGAGCGTCATTCAGATCACCTCCAAGCAGTGTCACGACATCTATGATCTTATTAAAGAACTCTTTTCTGGTATCTCCTCCTCTTCTGAGCTCGTGGAACACCTTGCCATCCTTAATGAAAAGGATCCTGCCCGCATAGCTGGCTGTAAATGAATCGTGTGTTACCATGAGTATCGTTGTCATGAGATCCTCATTTAGGTGCTTAAGTCTCTCAAGCAACAGCTTTGCCGACTTGGAATCGAGTGCTCCGGTAGGCTCATCCGCAAGCACAAGCTTTGGATCAGTGATGATTGCTCTCGCAGATGCGACTCTCTGTTTCTGACCGCCCGACATCTGATACGGATACTTCTTCAGAACACTCTCGATCTCAAGCTCCTTTGCAACGGCCCTTACCTTCGCATCTATCTGTTTTGCAGGAACATTCTGTATTGAAAGTGCCAACGCGACATTCTCATACGCCGTGAGTGTATCAAGAAGATTGAAATCCTGGAATATAAATCCAAGCTCCTCTCTCCTAAACTCGTTAAGCTTGTTGCCTTTTAGGGTTGTGATATCCTTGCCGCCCACATAGATGTGACCGCTGCTCACTTTGTCTATAGTAGAAACGCAGTTAAGCAGTGTCGTCTTACCGCTTCCCGATGCACCCATGATAGCAACAAACTCTCCTGCCTCCACATCAAATGATATTCCATCTATGGCCTTTGTCATATTGGATTTGTTTCCATAATATTTCTCAATGTTGTCAATCTTTAATATTGTTTCCATTGAATTTCCCATTGGATTTTCCATAAAATTTTTCGTTGGATTTTTTGTTGGTTTTTCCATTGAAATGCCTCCTCAAATGTTTGTTTATTACTGCTCTCACCATTGAACATATTTGCAGTTTACACATTTTGAAAGCAATTGTCCTTTTTCCATTATTACCTAACATTACAATTCTGTAACCTTGGGGACGCTCACTCGATCTGGTATCCCACTATCGCAAAACGCAATTTTTATATCATCCAATCTTGTATATATCATTATGTCCAAATACTATGCTCGCATCTGTGTATTCATCCACCTTTGACGTTATATTCAGCTTATGTCCCAGCTGCCTGCACAGATTGTCTATTATATAGAGACCCATACCTGTGGATTTCGCGTGTTTCCGACCATTTTCCCCGGTAAATGATTTCTTGCACACAAGTGGAATATCAGACTGTGGTATACCTATTCCATTGTCCTTTATGTGCAGAGCCTTGCCGTCACCCAACGGTTCAACCCAGATCTCTATAGTCTTTTCCTGTCCTCGGTCTATATACTTGATGCTGTTGCTCACGATCTGATTTACCATAAACTCAAGCCACTTTGAATCCGTCACAACACATTCATCCACATCATGAACATTCAGCGATATGTCACCATCAAGCAGCATATCCTTGTTCTTCACAGCCACCCTTCCTATGACACTCTTAAGATTTGTCTCAGCAAATCTGTAATCCGCCGATGCATGCTCTGCCCTCACATAGTAGAGGACCTGATCTGCATACGCGTCAAGCCTTGCGACCTGATCCGCATATTTCCTCGGGATCACATCCCTGTTGTTGTGGCACATGAGCACCAGACTGGCTATCGGAAGCTTGATCTCGTGAACCCAGATCTCTATAAAATCCTTGAAATCCTCCACGCTGTCCCTGTACTTTCTCACATTCTCTGTCATGGACTTGTTGATGTCGTACATAGCTGAATACACCAGCTTTCCCTCGTAGAAGTCAGGCTCGTCCAAAGTGTCAAGTATAAGAT
>CAKQQK010000141.1:0-5257 GCA_934270935.1 uncultured Coprococcus sp.
ATATGGATCTGTATTAATTGCAATTCAGACGTTGAGAATACAATCACAGAGTATTCGATTGATAAGAAAGAACTGGTTGGACACTATGCGAGGGAAGATTACTATGATCTCTTGTCGGTGATACAGATCTGCTTATCTAAAGAAGTGGTTGATGCTGCGGATGATAATGAGCGGTTGCTGCGCCTACTTGAGACATTCTTTTCATCGAATATGAGCATAGAAGAGAGAAAAGATATAATTGTGAATGAATTTAGTATACCTTACTCGAATGATATCGAAAGGAGCGTGGATGCCATGTGTAATGCAAGTCAGGGTATAAAGAGCGAGGCGATGCGCCAGGGAGTGGAAAAAGGCAAGATAGAAGGCAAGATAGAAGCATACCTGGATATGGGGCTTACAGCCGATGAAATCAGCCAGAAAATGGGGATATCAAAAGATACGGTTTGCGATATTATCAGTTCGCTCACTGTGACAGTTTAGAGACATATCATTGTAAAATGTAAAGACCGCCGACTCGTGGATAAAGATGCGTGAAATATCACATTTGAGTTGGTGGTCTTTCTATTTTTTTCACTGTTGTAAATAGTAAAAAAATAATGTAGTATATATTAGTTTGAAGATAAGAAATAAGAAAATATGTAATTGGAGTGAGAGGTACATATGAAAGAGAAGAGCGTAGATTCTAATATTAAAAAAGAACAAAATCGTGAAGAGAAAAATGTAAATCAGATAAAAGATCAAAAGCAAAACGAATCTGATAGCAACAAAAAACAGCTCACAGGCGATATCGGGGAAAATAAGATGGGCGTAATGTCTGAGGGGAAACTTTTGATGTCTATGTCGCTGCCTATGATCATTTCAATGCTTTTCCAGGCGATGTACAATGTTGTTGACAGTGTGTTTGTGTCAAGATATAGCATGGATGGACTAACTGCAGTATCCACGGCATTCCCTATACAAAATTTGATGATCGGCGTGTTCTCGGGACTTGGTGTTGGATTTAATGCATTTATATCCAAGGCCCTTGGTGAGAAGAAGTTTGACAGGGCAAATGAGGTCGCAAGACAGGGAATATTTCTTGAGGCGGTAGGTTATGTAATATTTTTGATAATAGGTTTGTTCTTTGCCAGGGCATTCATGGTGAGTCAGACAGATGATGCACAGGTTATCCAGTATGGAACTGAGTATTTGGAAGTGTGTTGCTGCTGTGCGTTTGGAATTGCGTTTCAGATGACATTTGAGAGACTTCTGCAATCGACGGGACGCACAATGTACAGTATGATAACACAGATACTTGGTGCTGTTATCAATCTTATACTTGATCCGATCATGATATTTGGACTGCTGGGATGCCCTAGGATGGGCGTTAAGGGCGCTGCCATAGCAACAGTGTGTGGTCAGTGTATAGCCGGAACTCTCGCTATGATATTCAATATCAAGAAGAATCCTGATTTACATATTACATTGAAGAAATTCAGACCACACGGTGAAATTATCGGTAAGATACTAAGCGTTGGTGTGCCATCTGTTATCATGGTGGCGATAGGTTCAGTGATGAATTATTTTCTGAATCGTATACTGTTTTCGTTTTCAAAACTGGCGGTTGCGGTATTTGGAGCATATTTTAAGGTTCAGAGTATGGCGTTCATGCCTGTATTTGGATTGAATAATGGAATGATACCGATAATATCATACAACTATGGAGCGATGAAGCCGGATAGAATGAAGCGTACTATGAAGCTTGGTGTCATGGTGGGCTGCTCTATAATGTTGTTCTGTCTTGTTATCATGCAGATTTTTCCAGGGCAGATTCTTAAGATATTTGATGCCACTGATGACATGCTTTCCATGGGTATACCGGCTGTAAGGATCATGAGTACAGCGTTTATATTTGCAGGCTTTTCTGTTACTTGTTCAGGAATGTTCCAGGCTGTTGGAAAGGGCGTGTATAGTATGATAGTATCCATGGCGAGACAGCTATTTGTCATACTGCCTGTGGCGTATTTCCTGTCAAAGGCTATGAACAGTGTGAATGGTGTGTGGGCGGCGTTCCCGATTGCAGAGATTTTCAGTGTTGCAATATCACTGATACTTCTTATCAGGGTGAATAAGAAGATAGTCAAGCCGCTTGAAAATGGACAGATGGTCTGAAATTGCGAGTAAAAGTGACATACGTAGAATGAAAAAATGATATGCGCAGAACAAATGTAGATATATCACGTGGCATTTGGATTGTAATAGAATAATATATAGTAGTATAATTTTTATGTCAGACGGCAGAAATTGAAATGGAAAGAGAACGGATATGGGAAAGCTTATATATATGGATCATGCAGCGACAACGGCGGTGAGACCGGAAGTGCTCGATGCCATGCTGCCTTATTTTACAGAAAAATATGGTAATCCTTCAAGTGTGTATACATTTGCGTCCAGGAATAAGGATGTCATAAATGTATCACGGGATATAATTGCCGATTCGATCGGAGCAAAGCCTGAGGAGATATTTTTTACTGGTGGCGGTTCAGAGTCCGATAACTGGGCGCTCAAAGCTGCTGCTGAGGCGTTCTCAGAAAAGGGCAGGCATATCATCACGACAAAGATAGAGCATCATGCTATATTGCATACGTGTCAGTATCTTGAAAAACGTGGGTTTGACGTGACGTATCTTGATGTTGATGAGAAAGGTATGGTTGACACAGACAGACTTGAGGCTTCTATAAGGCCTGATACAATCCTTATATCAGTTATGGCGGCGAATAACGAGATAGGCACTATCGAGCCGGTGAGCAGGATTGGCGCGATAGCCCATGAACACGGAATACTTTTTCATACAGATGCGGTTCAGGCATATGGACAGATTCCTTTGGATGTAAATGCCATGAATATTGATATGCTCAGTTGCAGCGGACACAAACTGAATGGCCCGAAGGGGGTAGGTTTTCTGTATGTGAGAAGTGGTGTGAAGATCGGCAACTTTATTCATGGCGGACAGCAGGAGCGTGGAAGGCGCGCCGGCACGGAAAATGTGCCTGGAATCGTTGGTATGGGAAAGGCTGCGGAACTGGCTGTTCTTTCGATGAATGAGAGGATGAGCAGTGAGACGGAGATAAGGGATCACATGATCCGCCGTATAATGGCTGAGATACCATACTCAAGGCTCAATGGACACGAATCAGAAAGGCTTCCAAATAATATAAATGTCAGTTTTCAATTTGTTGAGGGCGAGACTATACTCATCATGCTTGATATGGCGGGAATATGTGCATCTGCTGGTTCTGCATGTACATCTGGTTCAGTAGATCCATCGCATGTCCTGACAGCAATCGGCCTCCCGAAGGAGATTTCACACGGAGCTGTGAGACTTACGCTTGGATATGAAAACACCATGGAGGAAGGGGATTTTGTGGTTGACAATCTGAAGAGGATTGTTGAAAATCTCAGAAATATGTCCCCTGCATATCAGGATTTCATAAAGAGAAATCAGTGATTTACAAACAAATTTCTCGATTGTATAATTTTATTTGTAACTTAAAAAGATTAGGATTGTTTGCTGCGCTGCGTATGGATGGCGGGATATGACCTGATGTTTTGCAGGATCTGCGGCAAGAGGATAGATATGCTTGATTTAAATAGAAAGACAGTATGTGTTGGAATGTCAGGGGGAGTTGATTCTTCTGTAGCCGCATTGCTTTTAAAAGAGAAGGGTTACAATGTGATCGGTGTCACCATGCAGATATGGCAGGACGAGGACAGGGATGTTGTAAGTGCCCATTCGGGATGCTGTGGACTTTCTGCTGTGGATGATGCCAGAAGAGTTGCGTCGCAGCTTGATATTCCGTACTATGTTATGAATTTCAAAGAGGAATTCAAGAAATATGTGATAGATTATTTTGTTGAAGAATACAGGCAGGGCAGAACCCCGAACCCGTGTATTGCCTGCAACAGATATGTGAAATGGGAGTCTCTGCTCACCAGGTGCATGGCGATAGGCGGGGACTATATAGCCACAGGACACTATGCAAGGATTATCTGTCTTCCAAATGGCAGATATACATTGCAGGAGGCGAAGGGGATTGAAAAGGATCAGACATATGCACTGTATAATCTGACCCAGGAACAACTTGCCAGAACACTTATGCCTGTTGGTGAATACAGCAAGCCTGAGATAAGGAAAATTGCTGAAGATCATGGCCTTATGGTTGCTCATAAGCCTGACAGCCAGGATATATGCTTTGTTCCTGACGGGGATTATGCCGGATATCTTGAGAATGAGGCGGGTATTCCTTCCAGACCGGGAGATTTTGTAGATGTGACCGGCAAAGTTATAGGCAGGCACAAAGGCATAATCCACTATACGATCGGGCAGAGAAAGGGACTTGGCCTTGCTATGGGGCATCCTGTATTTGTGGTTGATATCATACCTGAGACAAATCAGGTTGTGATCGGAGAAAATGGAGATGTGTTCTCTGACAGACTGATATGTAACAGGCTCAACTTTATGTCTATAGAAGATTTGACAGAACCTATGCATGTTAAAGCCAAGATAAGATACAATCACAAAGGAAGTATGTGCACAATCAGAAAGATCGGTGATGATCTTGTTGAGGCGGTATTTGATGAACCTGTGAGAGCTGTGACAAAAGGACAGGCAGTTGTTTTCTATGAGGACGATCATGTGCTTGGCGGAGGAAGTATTTGTTAGGAGGAATATAATATGGGCAGACAGAAGATTTTGAATTTCTATAAGAAGAAGGGCTGTATATCCATAGCACTTGGCCTGCCGATGTCAGTTGTATGTTTTTTTATGCTTAAATCTTTTTTTGAAGATGACGTAGAAATTTCCTATGTGATGCTTATAGGACCTATGTTTCTTATATTTGTTTTTGCCTTACTGTTTGGGATATACCTTGTGCTCAATCCCGGAAAACATGCAAAGAAATTTGGCAATGACAAGATCCTTGATATGGCAGATGAGCTGTATGATGATCTGCAGTATGATGATGGATACATCAAACTCTCCGAGAATATAATTGCAACTGATTGGAAACGCCCTCAGCTGGCATACAGATGGGACGTATATCTCATTACAGACCATATGATACCTGGTTCAAAATATACGAGCGATAATTATTTTTACGTTCTGTATACAAGAAATGATAAAAATTCGCTGTTCGTCAACATTAACCATCTTAGTAAAGAAGAGAGAAAAAAGCTTCTGAGAACTTTGCTTGAGAGTTGCCCGAATGCAGTCTATGAC
>CAKQQK010000142.1:0-5086 GCA_934270935.1 uncultured Coprococcus sp.
GCCCATACCCATGCGCCTGTTCCGTGACCTGCCTCCTCCGCATCCATATACACACAGTATACGATGGGGATCATATTTTCTCAATGTCATAAGCACACTAAGAAGGCTCACCGCATTGTGTGCATAGTCTATATATACCATAAATTCATCTGACACCGGAACGCTCTCCATGCGCCCTCTGACCTTCGTCTGCTCAAGAGCCAGTTCCATAGACTCACATGGGATTCCAAGGATATATCCCACTGATGCCGCAGCAAGCGCATTGAATACATTGTATTTTCCTGGCGCCTGTATATTTACCGGCATGATCTCCCCATCAGGGAAAAATATATCACAGCCTACCCCAAGAGCTCCGCCGCATTTGCTTATATGGACGTGTCTTCCACACACGGCATCCCCATTCTTAACTCCATACCGCACAAGGCGTGCACCGGTCTCCTCTGCCGTCTGCCCAAACATGCCGCTGTATATGTCATCCGCATTTATCACCGCATACCTGCACTCCGAGAAAAGTTTCCTCTTCCATCTGCAGTATTCCTCAAATGTCCTGTGCTCATTTGCACCTATATGATCGGGTGACAGGTTCGTGTATATAGCTATATCTATATCCATCCCTGATATCCTGCTGCACATAAGTCCCTGGGACGATACTTCCATGACACAATACTTTGCCCCATGCCTGACCATATCTGCCAGTTTTCTGTGCAGATACAAGGTATCAGGGGTAGTGTTTACAGAAGGAAAAGTATTTACACCATCGCATATCTCGATAGTCCCGATAAGTCCGGTTCTACACCCACCACGTTCCAGCATATTCTTTATCATGTAGGATGTAGTCGTTTTACCCTTTGTTCCGGTCACAGCTATGACCGTCAGGTGTCTTGATGGATGATCCCAGAAATTATTGCACAACCTGCCTATACTTCTCCTGTAACCATCCATCTTTGCCACAAATATATGCTGTAAAGTGTTATACATCCCCGGCAGCTCCAGATCATCTGTCAATATGATACCGGCAGCTCCCCGGTTCATCGCATCGTCTATATAGTTATGTCCATCCGTGACAGTTCCAGCCCTGCACACGAACACAGCTCCCGGTGTGACCTGCCTGGAATCCTGGACCAGATCTGTAACTTCCAGATCCAGATCTCCCGCCAGAATACTGTGTGGCACACCGTCAAACAACCTATACGCCCGCATGGCGCCACCTCCTGCCAAACGACACAATTCGATATTTATATAGAATATGCCGTTATCACAGGTATGTGTACTGATGCACAGAAAAATGGAGGCTGTGCAATATGCTCCAACCTCCTTTTAATCCGCTTATATGGTCCCCATCTTCTGAAGACTACTCTTCGTCAGCTCCTACGATCTTAACCTTTCCATGATAAAGCTCGTCAACTGCTATTGAAAGAGGCTTCTTCTTAGGATCGGCAGGTACAAGTGGCTCCTGACCGTCTATGATCTCTCTCGCTCTCTTTGCTGTTGCAAGGACGATGGAATATCTGCTGTTTACTACAGGCTGCTCACCTGGCTCAACCTCTGAATTAACTACTGACATTAAATCTGTGTATGATGGATGCAACATTTTATTATCTTCCTTTCTTAAAATGATTCATTAAATTGGTCTTCTTAATATATATCTAGTCTAATTTATCAGAGTTTCTTGATCTCTGCAAGCTCTTCTTTTATTCCAGCGATATAATCAAGCTGATTATCTCTTCTGCAACCGTAGCTCTTGATCACCGAATCCACAGTCCTGATACACTCCTCAAGATCGTCATTCACGATCACATAATCATACTTGTCCATATCCTCGGCCTCTTCAGTTGCCTTCTTAAGTCTCTTTATTATGGTCTCCTCTGATTCCGTTCCTCTTCCGGCAAGTCTGTTCTTCAGCTCCGCAATGCTTGGAGCTGATATGAATATGAGCAGGGCATCCGGGAACTGTTCCTTGACATTAAGTGCACCCATAACTTCTATCTCAAGTATGATGTCCCTGCCTGCCTCAAGGCCTTCCTCCACATACTTTTTAGGAGTTCCATAATAGTTTTCAACGTACTGTGTCCACTCTATAAATCCGCCGTAATCAATCAGATTCTCAAATTCTGATCTGTCCATAAAGTAGTATTCTCTTCCGTTTACCTCTCCATCTCTCGGAGATCTTGTTGTGGCTGATACTGAAAGATTGTATCCAAAATCTGACACAAGTCTCTTTACTACAGTACCTTTTCCAACACCTGAGAAACCGGATATCACTATGAGTGAGCCTCTCTTAGTCTTATTCTCTGCCATGTTCCTATACCTCTAATTGACAATTATATATTATTCCAGATTCTGAATCTGTTCTCTTACTTTCTCAATATCTGTCTTGAGCTGAATAGCCTTGTCCGACACATCAAGCGAATTTGCCTTTGAAAGTATCGTGTTTGCCTCGCGGTTCATCTCCTGTGCTATAAAATCAAGCTTTCTTCCAACGCTGCCGCCTGCCTCAAGTATCTTGCGCGTACTGTCTATATGGCTCTTAAGTCTGACTGTCTCCTCATCCACACATATCTTATCTGCGTAGATAACCACTTCCGTAGCTATCCTGTTCTCATCTATAACCGGATTCTCCAGAACCTCCGCAATCTTATCAGTGAGTTTGTTCCTGTATTCTTCAACAAGCGCCGGTGATACATCCTCTATATAATCGACAGCGGCCTTCATCTCATCCAGCTTATCCAGCATATCTCTTCTGAGGTTCTCTCCTTCAGTCTTCCTGGATGCTACAAACATCTCAGCAGCCTCATCAAGGGATGCCGATATGATCTTCCAGAGTTCATCCTGATCCACAGCCTGTTCCTCAACAGTGAACACATCTGGGAATCCACCAAGGATCGACGGCGTGATATTGTTCTGAATTCCAAAATCTGCTGCCATCTCATTGAAATAATCCATATATCTGGCAGCAACCTCTCTGTTGTACTTGAGTTTCACATTGTCACTGGCAAAATCCTCATACGTAATGAACACATCGACCTTGCCTCTCTCAATATACTTCTTGAGATATGTTCTTATGGTAGTCTCAAAAAAGCTTATCTTCTTTGGAAGCTTTATGTTTATATCGCAAAACCTGTGATTTACAGATTTCATCTCCACAACTATCTTGTAAGCATCCGTCACATGCTCGCTTCTGCCGAAGCCTGTCATACTCTTTATCATATCTATCTCCTGTATTCCAACAGATGCCCGTATACATAAGTCTGACAACAGATAATATATTATACTTCACACCTGTTTAAAAATCAAATTTTTTATTGTTCTTCTTTTATACCCACTATATTCGGTTCTGCGATCATGGAATAGTTAGTGTGGTATATGACAAATCCCGGCTTGGCGCCCGCCGGCTTCTTTATATTCTTCCTCTCAGTATAATCGACCTCAACCTTAGGTGCGGTTCTTCCTGACGAATAATATGCTGCAAGTCTTGCAGCCTCCTCATAGGTTGAATCCGGAAGCTCCCCTGCTCCCTCAAGTCTCACGATCACATGGGATCCCGGCATCTTCTTTGCATGGAACCACATATCCCCGCCATTTGCCAGCTTGAATGTGAGCTCATCATTCTGTATGTTGTTCTTGCCGACATACATATGAAATCCATCCTTTGACACATAATGGAGAGGCTTTGTCTTCGGCTTTTTGCGGTCTCCCTTGCGCCCGTATCTTCCCTTGATGTAACCACAGGACACCAGCTCATCCTTCACCTGTGACAGTGAGCTCTCATCTATGGCCATATCAAGAAATGCCTGTACCGACTGAAGATGATCCAGCTCACTCTTAGTCGTAGCCGTAAGCTCAGTGAGTGCCTCATATGTTCTCTTGAGCTTGTTGTATTTTGCAAAATACCTCTTTGAGTTGTCCATGACCGATATCGTCTTGTCAAGAGGTATCTTTATCATCTCGTTAGTGTAATAATTGAGTGCCTCAAAACTGTCCGCACCCTGTTCTATATTGTATCCGTATGTATTTATCAGTTCTCCATACACACGGTATTTGTCTCTCGATTCTGTATCCTTGAGCTGCTTTAGCTGAAGGTCATATTTTTTTGCCGTTCTCTCTATTGCATTTGAAACTATCTTCCTGAGATCAGCGGACTTCTGGCGCATCCTTGTCACTGCACTTTTTCTGTAGAAATATTCGTCAAGAACCTGTGATATGTTGTCTCTCGTCTCGACCTGCTTGTCATTATACATGGTGAGATCCATCGATGAGAATTCCACCGGTGTATATCCATCCATGATGATCTGATGAGTATAACGTCCCTCCCTGATGTCTGTCACAGCCTTTTCAAACTCACCGCAAAGTCTCTTCACATCACCATCTGTCAGACTGTCTGTCGGCATGTTGCCATCTATGCCTGCTCTGTAACACAGTTCAGCCGCAGCCACAGGTGAAAATCCTGTAATATTCTGATATATCGCCTTGATCGCATTCGATGGTGTATTCCTGATCCTTGATGCAAGCTCATCCTGTGATATCTCAAGCGGAGAAATCTTGCCCCCCGCCGGTGGGAATTCATACTGTCTTCCCGGCAGAACTTCCCTTACAGAACTGACCATATGTGAGATGTGCTTGATGCTGTCAATGATCATGTCATCCTCTGTGGCAAATATTATATTGCTGTGTTTTCCCATGATCTCTATTATGAGCTTCTTTCTTCTCAGATCCCCAAGCTCATCGAGATGTTCTATAACTACAACGACTATTCTCTCAAATCCGGGCTGATACACATCAACTATCCTGCCATTGCTGATGTGTTTTCTGAGCAGCATACAGAAATTCGGTGCGGTCATAGGATTCTCCTTTGACGACTGCTGCATATATATAAGTGGAAGACTCGCATCTGCAGACATAAGCAGTCTGTAATTCTCCCTGTTGTTCTTTATCACCAGATTCAGTTCATCCTTCTCCGGCTGATATATCTTATATATTCGCCCCTCTATGAGATTCTCCTTCATATCTCTTACCACATTGGATATCACTATTCCGTCAAATGCCATAACTGTCTCTCCTGTCTGTTTACCCCCACGCCATCTTAAAC
>CAKQQK010000143.1:0-4992 GCA_934270935.1 uncultured Coprococcus sp.
ATGTGTTCTGTATCTCCTGCACCAACGCTCTGACTTATCAGTATAGACGCTCCTGTCACGATGGAGAAACAAAACGACATGGTGGTCCACATCGGTGAAGTCACATTGCCAAGTGCACTCATGTACATGCTGTTTACGTGTCCTAAGAATATTCTGTCTATAAGCATCTGGAGCTGAGATATCAGATTGCTAAGCATGATCGGAACCGCAATATTTAACAGTCCCGGAAGGTATTTTTTATTAGTCTGTATTATTGTATTTTTCACGATAGATTTCCTCTTTCTGTATTGTTTCTTATGGATATGTATTTCTATAAACTCCAAGCTCTATTGTCGCAATAATCATAACATGACAGCATATTCAATTATATCAACGCATGCTTTATTCTGCATTACACCTGTGGTGTGATATAACAAAATAAAGTGCATGAAAAACCGATTCATGCACTTTGCTTTACATACATTTATCTACAAATTATCAGTCCAGATCAAGCCAATATGCTATATGTTCAGCAAGATCATCCTCGTCCATCTCAGGATGTTCTGCTATGTAATCTTTTATCTCATATATTTGCTGTTCTTTGATTCCCAGTATTTTAGCAGCAATCTCGGCATCTTTTACATCTAGCTTCTTTACCTGATCAATCAGATGCATGTATTTGCCCAACAGCTTATTTTCGTTATCTCTCATCAACAATGTCATAAATTCGCGCCTCCATTTCTTATTACTTTTAATATTATTGACCTCTTCATCAAGAGATCGTGTTAGATCACTTGCAGGATTAGCTCCACCAATATAGTGAAGCAACTCTTTTACTTCATCGCTCACATCATCCATAGTGCCTTTTGTATTAAGTATAATTTTTACAGTATCATCATTAAGCTTAAGTGCAGGTTCCTGAATGCACGTATTCTCAAAAGTATAGATATGACGACCCATGCCAAATTCATCATAATCACATATAAATATTACATAACTCTTCTTTAACTTGTTATAATCTTCGCCCTTGTCTATGATATTGATATCTATTATACCTTGATAATATCTCATCCTTTTAGGAAGATTTTTCTTATTTGTTGTCTGCATCTCAATGTTGTATATTGTGTCGAATTCATCTTCAATATACACATCAAGTCGAACACTTTTTGAGCCTACGCCTTTGCTTATCGTCTTTTCAAGCTCTGGATATTTTATCTCCCGTATTTTTATGTTTAAAATGCATTCTAGCAGTGCTTTACACAATTTCGGATTCTGCATTACAGCGCCAAAAATAAAATTGTCCGTTATAGTCTTATCTTTAAATATTGTCATTTTATATGTCCTCCTGTATGTGCCTCTCCAAGCGCAATGTCAGTCCTTCATATAAAAATCTTGTTTAGATTATAACTTTTATTTAATCATACTACAACCGCATATCATCTAAAAGTTCTATAAAATCAACTCCCCAATATAATATATAGATACCACAAAAAGAGGTAAATATATGTGTTCCATCGCAGGATTCTATAACTCCAACAGGGATTTCAATACCGAACATGAACGATACTCATACATATTGAACGACATGAATAATGCACTTGCTCACAGAGGTCCGGATGCACAGAATACAGTGCTGTCATCCCGCTGCGGGCTTGCCCACACCAGACTGTCCATACGTGACGTGGCAAGAGGCGAACAGCCCATGAAAAAGGCAATCGGAGAAAATGCTGTATATATAGTGTACAACGGCGAAATCTACAACACAAAGGAGCTGAAATCGGAGCTGCTCGCCCTGGGATATACATTCGACACAACTTCGGATACAGAGGTTATACTCAACTGCTTTCTGCATTACGGCCCGGACTTTGTACATAGATTGAACGGTATATTTGCATTTGCAATATATGATGAGCATATCCAGACAATATATCTGTACAGAGACCACTTCGGTGTCAAGCCACTGTATTACTCGGTGACAGACGACAGGACTCTTGTATTTGCATCGGAGATAAAAGGGGTACTATGCTATCCGTGCATACGACCTGTCATAGATGCAAATGGACTGTGTGAAGTGTTTGGAATTGGTCCTTCCAAAACTCCCGGCTGTGGTGTGTTCAAGAACATAGATGAAGTGAAACCGGGACATTTTATGAAGTTCTCAGCATATGGAATGAGTGACTTCACATACTACCGCATCACAAGCACACCACACACGGACAGCTATGAAGACACGGTGGAGAAGGTTCGTTATCTTGTGAGGGACAGCATAGAAAAACAGATAGTATCTGATGTGCCTATTTGCACTTTTCTCTCAGGCGGGATCGACTCGTCAATAGTCAGCAGTGTATGCGCTGCAAAACTCAGGGAGCAGGGGAAAAAGCTGCACACTTTCTCATTTGATTTCAAAGATAATTCCAAATATTTCAAGTCAAATGCATTCCAGCCGGAGCAGGATCGTCCATACGTCGACATGATGGTCTCGCACATAGATTCAGAACACACATATCTGACATGCAATTATAGCAACCTTGCAGATTACCTCTACACTTCCGTAGAATCCAGAGATATGCCGACGATGGCGGATGTGGATTCTTCCCTTCTCTACTTCTGCTCACTTGTGGCAAAGGAATACAAAGTAGTATTGACCGGGGAATGTGCAGACGAGATATTCGGAGGCTACCCTTGGTTTTACAGGGATGAACTGCTGTCTGCAGACACATTCCCATGGATGAAGGATCTGTCGCCAAGGCTCTCAGTACTGTCGCCGGACCTCAGAGATAGTCTTGATATACCAGGATATGTGTCATCACTGTACAATTCTCTCTTATCCGAGATCAATCTTCTTCCGGGGGAATCCGACACAGAAAAGCGGCGCAGGCAGATATCTTATCTTAATATCAGGATGTTCATGCAAACATTGCTTGACCGAATGGACAGAACAAGCATGGCAAGCGGACTTGAGGCGAGAGTTCCATTTGCAGATCCACGAATACTTGATTATGTATTTAACGTTCCATGGGAGTACAAATATTCCGAAGGCTGTGAGAAAAAGCTTCTCAGGGAAGCCATGAAGGACTATGTACCGCACGAGATCATGTACAGAAAGAAAAGCCCTTATCCAAAGTCATATGACCCTCATTATGAGCAGGAGCTTGCAAAGAAGCTTCTCTGTGTGCTAAGCGATCCGGAAAGTCCTCTTCTGCCTCTCATCGACAGAGAATATGTGAAAAGCTTCATAAATTCGCCAAAGGATTACGGCAGACCTTGGTTTGGTCAGCTCATGGCCGGGCCTCAGATGATGGCATATCTTCTTCAGATTGATCACTGGCTGAGAAAATATGCTATTGTCCTTGACATATAAAAAGACTTCCAGACTTCTGTATACATGCGGCGTATCGAAAATGGCGAATACGCTGCATGTACAAGAGGTCTGAAAGTCTTGTTTTTACAGGCAATTTATATATTTGTTATTTATAGATTGCTTTCGCAGAAGGACTGCCGTTCTTTATCAGTTTCTTGTATGCTGTAGCCTTATTCCTAGGTACTGCAAATGTAATTTTACTGTATGTTCCACTGAAGGCTTTCGCTCCAACGCTCTTAAGTTTAGCTGACTTTATCGTCATCTTCTTAAGGTTTTTGCATGATAAAAATGCGTTTGCCCCTATGCTTGTCACATTGTTACCTATAACGACATTCTTTAGAGCCGTATATCTGCTGAATGCATTTGCGCTTACAGATGTTATCTTAAACCTTACATCTCCTATAACGACAGTATCTGCGATGGTCAGTGATACAAATTTCTTATCTGATCTTGTGTATGTTGTTCCCGAAATTGCAACTGTTCCTGTGCCGTCTGCCTTTGCTCCGGTTATTGTGTACCTGAACTTTCCAACTGTATATGTCTTTCCCTTGGCAGCCTTTACTATGGCAAATGTCTTTGTTATTTTACCAGAATATGCATTCTTACCACATATTGTCACGCTTGCCTTGCCAACCGCTTTGTTCTTGCTGTAGGTTACAGTGTAATCCTTGTTCAGTCTAAGTGTCTTTGCACCATCCTTTACAACAAGAGACTTCTGGGTATGTATCTTTCCATTGTAGATCTTGTTTTCTATACCAGAAACTGTGATCTTGCTTGTCTTCTTGCTTATATCTGTGGTTGCAAGTTTGGCAATACTTGCTGTTTTCGCAGCCTTGCACACGGTACATGTGAATGTCTTCACACCTGTCGCCGTGTATGTAGGTTTCCTTGTCACCCTGCCGGAATTCCACTTATGTCCAAGTTCCTTTACATACACACCTGTGCTCATGACATCGCCGCAGATTGAACACTCTGTATGTCCAGTTCCTGCCTTTGTGCAGGTTGGAGCCTTCTCTCCTTTTAGTGTATACTTTACAGTCTCACCTTCTGAACATGCCGCTCTGTAGATGGTTATCTTAAGCTCTGTGCTGTCATAATTTTCCTTGTCATCGCCAACGTATACAGCGGTTGCCACCACTGATCCGCCTGCCTTTATCGCTGTCTCTGTATCAGCATCAAGCCATGTCCAGTCTCCAGGAAGTGCAATACTTCCAACAGTCTTATGTGTATTATCTACACTTAACAGCAGATTCGGCATTGCAGCCTTGCTCACATTTACCGTGATCTTAGCTTCTGCTGTGTTGTAATTCACGCTGTCAGCCGGAGTGAATACAACGGTGTATAGTGTCTTATCGCTGTCAGATACAAATGGCTTTAGAGAATCATCCTTCCATGCAAATGTTCCAAATATCTCAACCTTGTTAATACCGTCAAAACATGCTGTTCCTCCGTATAAAACAGACTTTGCAAGGCTGTCGCCGTATGTTATTGCGCTTGCTGTCGGCAGATCAACTATGTTTACATCGGCCTTTAAGACATTTACCTGGATAGTTCCCATGACCGAATTGTAATGCTTCTTATCATCCGGAGTAAATACTACCTCATAGTCTGTTACATCAACCACAGGAACTGCGGAATTGTCAGCCCAGCTC
>CAKQQK010000144.1:0-4941 GCA_934270935.1 uncultured Coprococcus sp.
ACATACATAATTGATTATACCCCTTATAATTATAGAGCGTCAACATATTGCAGGTGTAGAAATACGCACATTTTCCCTTATTAATCAGCGCTGGTGGTTGCGGGAGGACTACAAAGCTGATATTATAAATTACAATACGGTTAATGGGTGATGGATACGGTTTGGAATTTGACGGCCAGCCCCGTCTGATTGGGCGGAATACAATACATTTATAAGAGGAGAAAAGGCAAATGAAAGAGTTGTTACAGTTTCTATTGGGGATAGTTTTGATGATAGCAGGCGGAGTGATGTTCCTGAAAAATGTAGTCGTATCTGACTGGGGACTTCTCAGTTCCCTGTTTCGTATCGGCGGCGGTGTGAGTGTAGGAGGCATATTCATCGTGCTGCTGGTCATAGCGTTTATCGCGCTGCTGGTTAAGCCGAACATGGGAACAGGACTTGTGTTCACAGGACTTTGTATAGCATTCTTTGTATGCATCATAATCTCACTGAATGTTTCACTGAGATATATGTCAGGACTTGAGCTTACACTTATTCTTGGAACACTGTGCGTTGGAATTGCATTTGTCATAAAGGGACTGTTCGGTGTGAGAAAGCTTGACAGGGAAGAGACCAGAAAGAATGGGAAGGCGGCTTCTGATAAGCTGCATGAGTATGATAAGATGTAGTGTGTGGATAATACATTGAATGTGGATTTGTATGTGGAACATATTGAGGATATGCATATAAGAAATCCTGCATTGGAGTGTGTAGGTCATAACACTGACGTGTGATGAATGTAATACAGGCGGTTATGAAAATGTACAGTTAAGGGCTGGATTTTCGTAACCGCCTAATGTATTCTTATAGGAGATCACGATATAAATATATACTAATAATAAAGATAGAAAGAGGAAAGAAAAATGGTATTTATAACAGATTTCAACGAAGGCGACATGATATCGAATGTCTATCTCTGCAAGAACAAGCAGACAGGAACTACAAAATCAGGAAAGACATATTACAACCTGGAGCTTGTGGATAAGACAGGAAGCATAGCCGGAAAAGTCTGGGAGCTGACAAATGCTATAGGGCACTTTGAGGCAAAGAATTTCATCAAGGTTGATGGTCAGGTAACATCGTTCAACAATGAACTTCAGCTCAACATCAAGAAGATCAGGATTGCAGACGAGGGAGAGTACGTTGAGGCTGATTATATGCCATGCACCAAGAAAGATATAGAGCAGATGTACAAGGACCTGATGGCACTCGTAGAGTCGCTTGATAAGGACTATTACAAAGTGCTCCTGAAGAAATTCTTCGCCGAAGATCCTGCATTTGTCAAGGAATTCAAGAACCATTCAGCGGCCAAGTCAATACATCATGGATACATAGGAGGCTTACTTGAGCACTCGCTGGCAGTTGCCAAGATGTGTGACTACTACACCACATATTATCCGGTGCTTAACAGAGATCTGCTAATCACAGCAGCACTTCTTCACGACATTGGCAAGGTCTATGAGATCTCCAAGTTCCCTGAGAACGACTACACAGACGCAGGTCAGCTTCTGGGACACATAGTCATGGGAACGATGATGATCCGCGATAAGATCAATACCATAGACAATTTCCCTGCAAAGGCGGCAAATGAGCTGGAGCACTGCATACTGGCTCACCACGGAGAGCTTGAGTACGGCTCACCAAAGAAGCCGGCACTCATCGAGGCACTGGCACTGTCCATGGCGGACAACACAGACGCCAAGATCCAGACATTTATCCAGGAGCTGGATGCGGCAAAGGACAACAATGGCTGGCTGGGCTTCAACAGAGCACTCCAGTCCAACATCCGCAAGACATCATAGGGGACGTTGCTTTTGTCACGAGGAGTGTCCCTGTGTCACGACGTTATAGGGGACGTTGCTTTTGTCACGAGGAGTGTCCCTGTGTCACGAGGAACGTCCCTGTGTCACGAGGAGCGTCCCTTTGTCACGAGGAACGTCCCTGTGTCACGAGGAGCATCTATGTGCCATGAGAAATGGTATCATACTACGGTTAGATTAAGACAGAGGGACAATCTTCAAGTCAGAAGATTGTCCCGTGCTTGCAATAGGAAGAGAGATAGTATATGTCAAATAATAGGAACGGTAGAAAGCTAAAAAATAACAGATGGGTAAATGGTGTGCAGAGAAAAAATACCGGGGAGGCTGTGAATAGCGCTAGTTCAGGTGTTAGAACAATCGGAACTGATGCGGTAAATACTGGCGCAAGTGCTAAAGTGTTCGGAACGGATGCGTTGAATATAGGCGCAAGATCTAAAACACCTGGAATGGATGAATCGAATGCTGGCTCGTGCGTAAAAACATCGACCCTGAATATGGCGAATGTTGATAAGGTCACACTTGTCAAAAATGAGAACTACCAGGTGCTCATCGAGGACATGGGCAATGACGGAGAGGGCATTGGACACGTTCAGGGCATGACTGTATTTGTCAAGGATGCCGTGGTGGGCGATCTGGCGGAGGTGAAGATTGTCAAGGTGAAGAAGAACATAGCCTACGGAAGACTGATGAAACTCATCACACCATCTCCATACCGCGTGGAGCCGGTGTGCGATAAGGCGAAACGATGCGGCGGATGCACCATGCAGCAGGTTTCCTATGAGCAGCAGCTCGAATACAAGTGGAACAAGGTTAAAAACTGTCTGCAGAGAATCGGCAAGATGGAGAACGTGGAAGCCATCATGGAAAAGCCAGCCTACGGCATGGATGATCCATTCCACTACAGGAATAAAGCACAGTTCCCTGTCGGCAGAGACAAGAACGGCGATGTGGTCATCGGATTCTACGCTGGAAGAAGCCACGATATCATAGACACAGAGAGCTGTGCCATCGGTGCGCCTGTGAATGACAAAATAGTTGCTATCGTCAGAAGTTTCATTGAGGACAATCACATATCGACCTACGATGAGGAGACTGGAAGAGGTCTGGTCAGACATATCCTTATCAGAGTCGGATTTACCACAAAAGAGATCATGGTGTGTCTTGTGACAAATGGCAACAAGCTTCCGCACAGCGAGATTTTGATAGATGAACTGGTTAAGATAGACGGTATGACATCCATTTGCCTGAACGTCAACATGGAGAATACGAACCGGATACTCGGTGATAAGTGCATAACCCTCTGGGGACAGTCATACATCACGGACTATATCGGCGACATCAAATATCAGATATCCCCATTGTCCTTCTACCAGGTAAATCCTGTCCAGACAAATGTTCTGTACAACAAGGCTTTGGAGTATGCGGACCTGTCAGGCGACGAGACCGTGTGGGACATGTACTGCGGAATAGGAACCATATCCTTGTTCCTCGCACAGAAGGCAAAGAAGGTATACGGAGTGGAGATCGTTCCACAGGCTATAGATGACGCAAGACACAACGCCGAGATCAACGGGATCACAAATGCTGAGTTCTTCGTCGGCAAGGCAGAGGAAGTCGTTCCTGATATATATAAGAAGGGCGGCGATGGCTCCCACGCGGACGTCGTGGTCGTTGACCCACCACGAAAGGGCTGTGATCAGGTTCTTCTGGATACTCTGGTCCACATGGCACCGGAACGTATCGTCTACGTGAGCTGCGACCCGGCAACCTTGGCAAGAGATGTGAAGATACTTCAGGAGAAGGGGTATGAGGCGAAGAAGGTGGCGGTTGTTGATCAGTTTTGTCATAGTGGGCATGTGGAGACGGTAGTTTTGATGTCAAAGATGAACGCTAACAAGTAAATATAGTGTAGCAGTTCCAAGGCAGTTGTTCATGTAGGTCCAGGAAGAACTGCAAAGAAGGGCTCATTTAAGAACAGAAAACGGGAAGACGAAAAGAGTCTACAGCAGTAAATATGCATTATCGAGCATCATATACTGTGGTAAATGTGGGAATCTTTTTAGAAGAGTTGCGTGGAAAGCCAGGGGTGCATCTTATAACAAATGGAGATGTGCCAGCCGAATTGAGAAGGGTCCGAAAAAAGGCTGTGATGCTGAGGCAATCATCGAATCAGAAATTCAAAAAGCAGTCATGAGAGCCATCAATAAGACCCTTGGAGGAAGAGAAGAATTTTAGTGCAACTACAGCATAATATCGAAGATGTGCTAAATGGTGATTCTACGGCAACGCTTGAGTACATAGACCAAAGAATGGCGGAATTACAGGAAAAGCTTGTGATGTGCGTAAATAAAAATGCCGAGTATGATGTTATAGCAAAGGAAATAGATGCCTTGAGAGAAAAGAAGGCGGCAGTTGTAACAAAGGATGCTGAACAGGAAATGCTCAGAAAACGAATTAATGAAATGCGACATTTTCTTCAAACACAAACAAGCAGAATCACAGAATATGATGAGCAACTGGACAGAAGGCTTATTGAAAAAATCACAGTTTATGATGATAAACTGATTTTTGAATTTAAATCAGGCATGACTATTGAACTCAAAAGATAATTGAATAGGAACTATTACATCAACACCTTGCAGCAACGCAGGGTGTTTTTCGTTCATAGAAAATTTACAGAGCAAAACCGTGCCGGGATTGAATTTATCAACCAAATGGTTTATAATGTAGTAAGTGAGGTGCGTTTTAGACATGGAGGATTAAGATGAAAACATCCGATATGATTAAAGAATTATGTAATAAAAAGAATATAAGCGTTTCGGAACTTGCCAGACGGATAGGTCAGACTCCACAGAACTTTGGTAAGAAACTGAAACGAGATACTGTGACTCTTGAGGAGTTAAAGCTGATAGCCGATGTCATGGGTGTTACTTTTGAGCAATCATTTATCTTCCCAGATGGAGAACAGATAAAAACAAGTAACGAATAGGCGGTGAGTAGCATGAATACTGTGGATTTGATTATTAAATCATCAACAGAATTTTATAATGATTTGAAGGTTGATGAGAATGGTCGATATCGT
>CAKQQK010000145.1:0-4747 GCA_934270935.1 uncultured Coprococcus sp.
TTGAAATGTTTAACTGTTTTGATAATTCGTGTACTCTGATTTTTGCCAAATGTTACACCTCCATATTTTCATTTACACTCATGCATTTGATTATCTGATTCCCGAATCCCTCATCCAGTATCGCTATGGATGTTCTCATCTCATTGCCGCTGTACTTGCCAAGTTCATCTTTCGTACCGTACTCGTAGTAAGGAATCCCATAATAATTACACTTCTGATCGAATAGTTTCTTCGTGTTGTCAGATGCATCTTTCGCAACTATCACGACATATGCGCTCCGACTCTTAACTGCTCGTTCCACTGAGAAATTGCCACTGCAAAGTCTCCTCGCTCTCGCACATAAAGAAATCATCGAGTATATTTTATTGTTCTTCAATATCACGCAGCTCCTTGTCTAATTGTTCGTAAACCTCAGCAGGTATGCTCACTTTGAAAGATCTCTCAAGGGCTTTGCTGCTCACAGCCTTTTTCAGACACTCTGACTTTCTGCAGATATAAGCGCCTCTTCCACTCTGTTTTCCGGTGGCATCCACTGTGAAATCTCCGTCACTGCTCCGGACTATTCTGATCAGCTCGCTCTTCGGAATCATCTCCCGGCATCCAAGACATTGCCTCAGAGGTATCTTCTTCGCCATCTCATCACTCCCTATTTCTCTTCATGTGCTCCTGCGCACCCGCAGGATGATCCAACAACTCAGCAGTATACTAAAAGTGCAAATGATTACTCTGCGTCGTCTGTGTTATCTGTTTCATCTATGTCAACTGAAGCGGTCTCGTCATCTGACTCGCTCACTTCATCATAATATTCCCCGTCTCCATAAGGATCAAAGTTATTGTCAAACTCATCCTCAGGCTGTTCATCAAAATATCCCATCTCCTCAGCCTTTGAATGACTCTTTATATCAATCTTGTAGCCTGTAAGTTTTGCTGCAAGTCTGGCATTCTGTCCCTTTTTACCGATGGCAAGTGAGAGCTGTGTGTCAGGGACAACGACAAATGCACTCTTCTCATCAAGGTCAACAGACACATCCTCAACATCTGATGGGCTGAGTGCGTTGTAGATAAACTCGGCAGGATTCTCGCTCCATGGAATGATATCTATCTTCTCACCGTTCAAATCTGCAACAACTGCATTTACTCTGTCACCATTTATACCGACACACGCACCTACAGCATCGACATTCTCATCATTTGACCATACAGCGATCTTTGATCTTGAACCAGCCTCTCTACAGAAGCTCTTGATCTCAACTGTTCCATCTGCGATCTCTGTAACTTCCTTCTCAAAGAGTCTCTTTACAAGCTCAGGATGTGTTCTTGACACTGTTATCTTTGGTCCTCTGTTTGTCTTCTTTACCTCAGTGATATAGAGCTTAATCCTGTCGCCTCTCTCGTACTTCTCGCCCTCGATCATCTCTGATGGCTTAAGGAGCGCCTCTGTCTTGTCATCGAGGCTTACATTCACACTGTCTCCGACCTGTCTCTGAACAACGCCTGTGACAACATCTCTCTCCTTCATATGGAAATGGTCATATATAGCAGCTCTTTCGTTCTCATTGATAGCCTGGACAATGACGTTTCTCGCACGCTGTGCAGCAATTCTTCCAAAATTCTTTGTGGTGATCTCAACGTTTACTGTATCACCAATCTCATAATGACGGCTGATCATCTTTGCCTGCTCAAGTGATATCTGGCATGCAGGATTCTCAACTTCCTCAACAACCTCTTTAGCAGCATATACATGACACTCACCGGTCTCTCTGTCAAGTGATACTGTTATATTCTCATCTGTATCAAAATCTTTCTTGCAGGCCGTCTTCAGCGATCTCTCTATCGCCTCAAGGAGTACATCCTTGCTTATGTTCCTCTCCTTCTCCAATTGATTTAATGCTTCAATGATCTCTGACACCTTTTTTATCCTCCTATTCTAATATACAAATGCAAGTCGTATCATAGAAATATCTTTTCTTGATACCACGATCTCTGTTTCGTCTTCAAGTTCTATAGTAACTGTATCGGCATCATAAGCTTTGAGGATTCCCTCAAACTCTTTAGCTCCGTTCACCTTTGCAAATGTTTTTATCTCCACAAGCTTGCCAATACTTCTTTTGAAATCATTCTCTTTCTTGAGTGGCCTTGTAAGTCCCGGAGAGCTGACCTCCAATATATAGGCATCGTGTATATAATCATCCTTATCAAGCAAGTCTCCCAGTGCTCTGTTCACTATCTCGCAGTCATTTATCGTGATGCCGCCTTCTTTATCTGCGTACACCCTCAGGTAATAATCACTGCCTTCCTTAACGTATTCAACGTCCACAAGTTCCAGGTTGTTGGCCTCTATGATAGGAGTTACCAGTTCAACCGTCTTCGCTTCAATATCCGCTCTCTTCGTAATATGACCACCTTTCCTATAACAATAATTAAGAGTGGACCGAAGCCCACTCTCATGCTCATACTATAACAATCGTGTTTATTGTATCATAATTATCAGATAATTCAAGTGCAAATATCCACAAATATGCACCTGCATGCCTGTTTTTTATTGTAAAATCGTGATAAACGACAAATACCCATGGTTATTGTGAATTTCTTCTGGCCGCATCCTCACGATAATATTTGTCAAGAACCTTGTTTGCCTTCTTGTCATCAAGGACACATTTGTTGGAAAGCGCCACCTTGACAAGCTCGTCAAGAGCTTCCTCACGAAGTGCGGGACTCTTAATATTCACATTCGCAAGTTCTGTGTACGCTCCCATCTTTCTTGTGAGCACATCGTACTCCTCCGGTATCATCCTGTCGATCATGTTCCTGATCTGTTTTGATACAGCCTGGCTGTTTCCTCCAGTGGTGACTCCTACTACCAGATCGCCTCTGACAATGACGCCCGGAAACAGGAAGCTGCTGAGTTCTCTGTTGTCAGCCACATTCACCATAATGCCCTGGGTCTTGCAATAATTACCTATCTTGTCATTGATATCCGACCTTCTTGTGGCTGCAACCACTATATCCGCATTCTGCAGTATATCCAGCGCAACATTGCTCTCATGTACGTTTATACCCTTGATCGCCTTTATCTCGTCACACACTTTAGGTGCTATAACTGCAATCTTCGCCCCAAAATATAGAAGCGAATTTATCTTTCTGAGTGCAGCCTTACCTCCCCCTACAACTATAACTTTCTTTCCCTCAAGATTGATGTACATTGGAAAGTATGCCATATCCTATCCGTCTCCTTCCGAATATAAATAAATTATCTGCATATATTTTACTGATGTAACTGCCGTAATCCGGTCTGTAATCTGTATTTTCCCGGCAGCTACGAATAGAATTATAAATGAGGAATTTAAAAATGGCAATTACAAATAACGTTGGTTCACTAAAAATTCAAATTACTAACAACAATTTCTTTCCTGTACAAGGTGCGTCTGTGTACATAAGCCCCACCGGCGTCCCAGATGCCGTATCTGGAGAATTTGTGACAGACGACAATGGGATCGCCATTGACGATCAGCTTCCTGCTCCAAGTCGTGAGTACAGCATGGAACCCGGAGACAATCAGCCATATTCTGAATACAACGTTCTCGTAACTGCTCCGGGATACAACGACCGCTTCATATCTGGCGTGCAGATCTTTCCCGGAGAGAACGGAATCCAGAACATTGAACTGACCCCCGAAGACGGCAGCAGTGTAAATCCAATTGTTTTGGACGCTCATACACTGTGGAAACAATATCCTCCAAAAATTGCCGAGGACATAATAAAACCTGTGACACCATCCGGTGGCATCGTTCTAAGCCGTGTGGTCATACCTGAGACCATAGTAGTCCACGATGGCGCCCCGTCAGACTCCACCGCTTCCGACTACTATGTGCCATACAAGGATTACATCAAAAATGTAGCCTGCAACGAAATATATTCAACCTGGCCGGATGCCGCAATCCGTGCAAATGTTCTGGCAATCCAGTCATTTACCCTGAACAGGGTCTACACGGAATGGTACAGGGGAAAGGGATATGACTTCACCATCACCAGCAACACTGCATTTGACCAGAAATGGGTGTACGGCGCCACCATATTTGAGAATGTATCGCAGATCGTGGATGAGATATTTGCCAGCTACCTGTCAAAGCCCAATGTATCCCAACCGCTGTTCACCCAGTACTGCGACGGACGCCGCGTGTCATGTCCCGGTTGGATGACGCAGTGGGGTTCTAAATCTTTAGCCGACGACGGTCTTACCGCCATCCAGATCCTCAGGTACTACTACGGCGATACCATATACATCAACTCATCTGAGACAATCGCCGGAATACCTTCATCCTATCCTGGATATGATCTGACCATTGGTGCAAGCGGAGACAAGGTATCACAGCTCCAGCGTCAGCTCGCCCGCATAGCACTGAACTACCCTGCCATCGGCACAGTGACCGTTGATGGCGTCTACGGACAGAACACAGCGGATGCGGTAAAGAAATTCCAGCAGATCTTCAACCTCCCTGCCACCGGAGTCACAGACTACAAGACATGGTATAAGATCTCACAGATCTATGTGGGCGTAACCAAAATTGCGGAGCACGTGTGACCTCTAACACTGGGGTCAGGCACCTTTTACATGGATTTTACATTTGATTGCAAAAAAAAGCTGAAAATCAAAATGATTTTCAGCTTTCAGCAGTTCGTAGGGGAATCGAACCCCTGTTTTCGCCGTGAGAGGGCGACGTCTTAGCCGCTTGACCAACGAACCATA
>CAKQQK010000146.1:0-4678 GCA_934270935.1 uncultured Coprococcus sp.
ACTCAGTTCTAAGGCTGAATCAGGCGCAGGAAGTCATACCTGTTGGGCGCAAATACAAATCACTGGTTGAAACATATATGGAGAATAGATAAATGGCAGCTTATTTTAATTTTCTTGCAAAAATACTTCTTGATACAATAGTCTTTTTATTTTTTTTGATGGCAATATATAATGTAAAGCTTTCCCAGATAGCAAGGCGTCTCCCTGCTTTGCTTCTGCTAACTTTACCGATTTCTTTCATAGCTATAATAACCAATTCTATGCTTGTAGCTACTATTGTAACCTACATATACTGCTTTGTGTTCTACTCTCTGGCCTTCCGTTATCCACCTATGAAGATCATAACGGGCTACGCGATGTCGCTTATAATTATAAATCTGCTGAACATTGTACAGCTTATCGTCATCATGCAGTTTACAGACACCCCTTTCACAAATGCATCAACATATATAACTGAAGCCATGGCTTTAATTATAGTTATATTGCTGTATAAATTTTCGCATATTGACAAGCTGTATGAGGCTCTAGTAGTAAAAAATCAGGTTTCAAGAAATATTATACTTGGAATATTTGTTCTCATGATGGTCATGGTCATATACCAGCGTATATCCGTAAAGGATTTCATGAACGTTTTTGCGACATTCACCATCTCTATTATACTTATTCTGATTTTATACGCTGGAATGTACAAGAACTACATGAGTCTCAGAGAATCACAGAAGCAGCTCCAATCCTATGAACAGTATCTTCCTATTATAGAGGATCTGATAGATCAGGTACGTATGAGACAGCACGACTACAACAACGAGCTTCAAGCGATCAGTATGCTGCCAATAAGTTATACTGATTATGATTCTCTCACCGCAGCACTCTCCAAGGAGCTTGATATGTCATGCAATGATCATGTCATAAAGAACTCATATCTTCTAAAAATCAACATGAAGCTGATAGCAGGCTTTTTATTCAGCAAAATGAATCTTGCAAATGAGCGGAATATAGACATCCAGATAGACGTCAAAAATTCCACGCTGACATCCAAAGCCGAGGAATTTGAGCTCCTGGATGTCTTGAGTATATTAGTGGACAATGCATTTGACGCAACTGAGGATGGTGGATGGATAAAGGTCACCATTAATTCCGATGGATCTGCCACCACTATAGAAACATTAAATGCAGGACCAAAACTGACTGCAGATATGCGCAAAAACTTTTTTGCCAAGGGCTATACAACTAAGCCTCTTAAGGATGGCGTGTATTCCAGAGGAATCGGTCTTTTCAAACTAAAACAGCTGGTTACAAAGTATCATGGTGACATCCTTCTTGACAACCAGATAATAGACGGTCAGAACTGTATCCATTTCAACGTAAGCTTGTAATAATTCTTGTATCTTCAATAATTAACGCCACAATTCATGCGGACAGCTAAGTGACTTGCCAACTTAGCTGTCCGCCTGTGTATGTGATAATCATTTTCATCTATCTGTTTGCGCACTAATTTTACCACATTAGTCACTTTACACTGTTTCTGACAGGATCTTTTCGACATAGCATCCAACATTTTAAGGTATTTTAGCAATATACGTTAATTTTTTCTGTCATTCGCCATATATCCTTAATTTTATTCTTTACTTATTATTCATAAATGGTATAATCAAAAGGATTGTTTTTCCTAACAAATGGAACTTAATGAGAATTTTTTGACAGGAGATGTAAAAGTGAAAGATACTATCGAAATCAGATGGCACGGACGTGGTGGTCAGGGTGCCAAGACTGCTGCCCTGCTGCTCGCAGATGTGGCATTCAAAACAGGTAAATATGTTCAGGGATTTCCTGAGTATGGTCCAGAGAGAATGGGCGCACCTATCACTGCTTACAACAGGATCAGCAGTGAACCTATCAGAGTACATTCCAACATTTACGAGCCACAGTATGTGGTTGTAGTTGACGAATCTCTGATCGAACCTGTACATGTGACTGCAGGTCTCGCCGAGGATGGCGCCATCATTATAAATACACCTAAGACTCCGGACGAGGTTCGTCCACTGCTCAAGGGTTACAAGGGTAGGGTATACACACTTGATGCCAAGGAGATCTCCATGAAGACTCTCGGCAAGAATTTCCCTAACTCTCCTATGCTTGCAGCCATCGTTGCTGTCAGTGGAATCATGGAGGAGGGACCTTTCCTCGAAGATATGAGACAGTCATATCAGCACAAATTCGCCAAGAAACCAGAGGTTATCGAGGGCAACATGGAAGCATTAAAGCTCGCCTTCAGGGAGGTAATGAAGTAATGAGAACAGATATAAGCAAGATACATGACAACAGCAAATGGACAGAGCTCACACCTGGAAACCACGTATACGGCGGTGGTACTTCCAAGGCATTTAACACAGGTGAGTGGAGGACTTCAACCCCTGTCCTCGACGAGAGCAAATGCGTACACTGTCTTCTGTGCGCACCTGTCTGCCCGGATTCATGCATTCCGGTAGTATCAGGAAAGCGTCTCGCATTTGACCTGGATCACTGCAAGGGCTGCGGTATATGCGCATACCAGTGCAAATTCGGAGCTATAACTATGAAGGAGGGCAAATAAATGGCTATAAGAGAACGTCTTTCAGGAAATGAGGCTGTGGCACACGCTATAAAGCAGATCAATCCGGATGTTATGCCTGCATTCCCTATAACACCTTCAACTGAGATACCTCAGTTCGTTTCAACATTTATCTCCAACGGAGAGATCGATACAGAATTTATCCCGGTAGAGAGTGAGCACAGTGCCATGAGTGCAGCGATCGGCGCAGAGGCTGCCGGCTGCCGTACACTCACAGCCACATCATCATGTGGTATGGCTCTCATGTGGGAGGAGCTCTATGTGGCAGCGTCCAATCGTCTTCCACTCGCCCTCGCACTTGTAAACAGAGCACTCTCCGGCCCTATCAACATCAACTGCGACCACTCAGACAGCATGGGCGCACGTGATACAGGCTGGCTTCAGATATACGCAGAGAACAACCAGGAGGCATATGACAACTTTGTTCAGGCATACAGAATATCTGAGCACAAGGATGTCAGACTTCCTATCATGATATGTCAGGATGGTTTCATCACAAGCCATGCCGTTGAGAACATCACCCTCATCGAGGATGATCTCGTAAAGAAGTTTGTAGGCGAGTACAACCCTGAGCAATATCTGTTAAATCCTGAGATGCCTATGGCTGTCGGTCCTTACGCCACATCTCCTTATTATATGGAGACTAAGATGGCTCAGAATACTGCCATGAAGAATGCAAAGCAGGTTATTCTGGATGTTGCAAAGGAATTCGAGGATATGACAGGCCGTCACTACGGATTCTTTGAGGAATACAGACTTGACGATGCCGACTACGCCATCGTTATGATCGGTTCTGCTGCCGGAACAACAAAGGAAGCTATAGATGAGCTGAGAAACGAAGGCAAGAAGGTCGGACTTCTCAAGATCAGAGTGTTCAGGCCATTCCCTGGCGAGGAGATTGCAAAGGCTCTCGCCCACACCAAGGCTGTGGCAATCCTTGACAGATCGGAAGGATTCAGAGCAGGAGGCGGTCCTCTCTCAGCAGAGGTTAAGGAGCACCTGTATGACATTCAGGCAACCACAAAGGCTGTCAGCTACATCTACGGTCTCGGCGGTCGTGACTACACTGTGGAGAGCGCAAGAGGCGTATTTGCACAGCTTGAGGACATGATCGAGAACGATGCTGAGATTCCTCAGTATCAGTACATAGGACTTAGACAGTAGGAGGTAAGATGAAATGGCATATAATTTTAAAGAAGTAATGAACAAGCCTGAGCGTCTTGCTCCAGGTCATAGAATGTGTGCAGGCTGCGGTGGTACTATCACTGTCAGAACTGTACTCCGCGCCCTTCACGAGGGCGACAAGGCGGTCATCGGTAACGCCACAGGATGTCTTGAGGTTTCCACCTTTATGTATCCTTACACAGCATACGAGGACAGCTACATACACAACGCATTTGAGAACGCAGGCGCAACACTCTCAGGTGTTGAGACAGCCTACAACGTTCTGAAGAAAAAAGGCAAGATAGATGACACATACAAATTCATCACATTTGGCGGCGATGGCGGAACTTATGACATCGGACTTCAGTCACTGTCAGGTGCCATGGAGCGTGGACATGACATGGTATATGTGTGCTACGACAACGGAGCATACATGAACACCGGTATCCAGCGTTCATCAGCTACTCCTATGTATGCTGACACCACAACCACACCAGTAGGCTCACAGTCAAATGGTAAGATGCAGAACAGAAAGGATCTCGCCCAGGTCATGGCTGCACACGACATCCCATATGTCGGACAGTCTACTCTTCTCGGCAACATGCGTGATCTCTACGAGAAAGCCGAGAAGGCTATCTACACACCTGGCGCAGCTTTCCTCAATGTCATGTCTCCATGTCCTAGAGGATGGAGATACCCTACAGAGAAGATCATGGACATCTGCAAGCTGGCAGTTGAGACTTGCTACTGGCCTCTGTTCGAGGTTATAGAGGGCAAATGGATCCTCTCCTACTCTCCTAAGAAGAAGCTTCCTATCGAGGACTTCCTGAGAACACAGGGCAGATTCAAGCACCTGTTCAAGCCTGAGAACGAGTATCTCCTCGTTCAGTATCAGCAGGAGGT
>CAKQQK010000147.1:0-4230 GCA_934270935.1 uncultured Coprococcus sp.
CTACTGTTCCAGGTGCATACTTCTCGTCTGCATTAAGCCATGGATTTGTATCCTCAAATTTGAGGCTGAGGGCGATCTTATCACCATCAATATTCTTGATGAACGCCTTTACTGTATCGCCAACCTTGAGTACAGACTTAGGATCATCAACTCTACCCCATGACATCTCTGAAATATGAAGAAGTCCATCTGCACCACCGAGATCGATGAATGCACCAAAGCTTGTTACATTCTTTACAACACCCTCAACTGTCATTCCTACTTCTATTCTATCGAATAACTCCTTAGCAGCCTCTGCCTTTCTTGCAACGATAATCTGCTTTCTATTACCTATGATTCTTCTCTTCTTTGGCTGGTACTCAGTAAGTACAAACTCAACATCCTGATCAAGGTACTTGTCAAGATTCTTCTCATATGTATCTGAAACAAGACTTGCAGGTATGAATACTCTTGTCTCATCATACATAACATTGAGGCCACCGCTGACAACCTGGAAAACCTTACCTGTAAGGATCTCACCTGACTCAAGAGCTGCCTCAAGCTTCTCATTTGCCTTCTCTGCTGCTACTCTCTTGTATGAAAGAAGAACAGAACCCTCACCATCGTTTGTCTTTACAACTTTAGCAGTGATAGTGTCACCTACATGTACAAGCTCTGTAAGGTCAGCGTTAGGTGTGTTTGTATACTCATTTCTTGGAATAATTCCATCTGACTTGTAGCTGATATCTACCAGTATCTCGTCTGGCTTAACATCGATAACTCTACCTTCAACTATCTCTCCTGTCTTGATTGAGACCCTACTCTCATCATTCTCTAATAATTCTGCAAAATTCATCTCGTCCATCCTACCATGAACCTCCTTAATAATATTGTTTGGGGTAGATGCCCCAGCTGTAATACCTACCCTACTAACGGATTCAAAAGTAGTCAAATCCAAATCAACGAGTGTCTGTATATAGTAAGTATTCTCACATTCTTTTTTACTAATCTCAAATAACTTCTGAGTATTAGAACTATTTCGACCACCTATAACAATCATGGCATCTACCTTTGATGCAATCTCCTTCGCCTCCCTTTGGCGCACGGATGTAGCATTACAGATAGTCTTATAAGCAGTAACATTATACAATTTATTTCGAATAATATCAACAATATTATTAAATTTTCTATAATTAAAAGTTGTCTGGCTTACTATTGATATATTCTCTTCCCTGCTGTAACTGCCATCCAGGCATTTCTGGGTGAAAATTTCAGCCTCTTCCTCAGAACCTATGACCACCGGCCTGCTCATGCACCAGCCCATGATTCCTCTTACCTCAGGATGATTTTCATCACCCACTATCACTATGGTATGACCATCCTCGCTCTTGTCTCGGACAATGTTGTGGATCTTCTTGACAAATGGACATGTAGCATCTATCACAATGTTTCCATTAGACTCCAGAATATCATATACCTTCTTTTCTGCACCATGAGATCTGATGATCACCTTGCTGTCTCTTATATCTGGCAGTTCATCATCCTCTATCACCTTAACTCCATGTCTTGACAAATCTCCAACAACTTCCTCATTGTGTATGATCTGTCCGTAAGTATACACCCGGCCTTTGTCATCAGCATGTTCATACGCCGTATCCACAGCCCTCTGAACACCGAAACAAAAGCCTGCCGTCTTTGCCAATATAATCTCCATATTCAAACCACCTATATTATATACTATCTTCTCTCTTTTGCAAGTCGTATGATAGTTTCTGCAACTTCATCTATCCCCATCAATGAACTGTCCACCAAAACTGCGTCCCTTGCCATTCTAAGAGGTGCTATCTTGCGTTCCATATCCTGTTTATCTCTTAAAGCAATATCTTTCTCTATCTTCGCAAGGTCAGCTCCGATCTCACCTTTTCCGACAAGTTCATCATAACGTCTCTTTGCCCTGACTGCAATTGACGCTGTAAGGTATATCTTGAGCTTAGCATTTGGCAGGATATTTGTTCCTATATCCCTGCCATCCATGACAACATCATTCGTCTCTGCCAGATTTCTCTGCAGTGACAGCAGTTTTTCTCTGACACAAGGCAGTGCCGATGCCTTTGATGCCATATTGCCAACCTCTTCCGTACGGAGTTTCCCAGTTACATTCTCTCCGTTCAGGTATAACATCTGAACATCGTTCTCATACCTGATCTCGACAGTTATATCTGAAATACTGTCTGCGACAACCTCATCATTCTCAGGAGATATGCCGTTCTCTGTAAGATACACAGCTATAGCTCTATACATAGCTCCCGTATCCACATATATAAATCCAAGTTCCCTTGCAACCATCTTAGCGATCGTACTCTTTCCTGCCCCTGCAGGGCCATCTATCGCAATATTCATAACAACCTCCATTTTAAATAAAATACATCCGTTCAATTCTCTCCTACGAAAATCATGTATATCATATACTTTCTGAAGCTGAAAGTCCAGCCAGATACCCCGTAGACCACGCTATCTGCAGGTTAAATCCACCGGTTAAAGCGTCAAGATCAAGAACTTCTCCGGCAAAATACAGCCCATCCACCATCTTTGATTCCATGGTTGATGGATTGACTTCCTTAACATTCACACCGCCCTTTGTTATGATCGCCTCATCATATCCTCTGAGTCCGGAAAATGTCAGTTCGAAATGCTTTAATATATCTACAAGTTCCATGCGTTCCTCGCGTGTCACTGAATTTACTTTTTTATAGGGATCTATCCCTGATCTCTCAACCACCACGTCTATCATCTTAACCGGAAGAAGATCTCCAAGCGAGTTTCTGAAATCCTTATTTGCATACTTCTTGAAATCCTTCTGTATCCTCTGATCCAGCATGTCTTTGTCCATGGCCGGCTTTAGGTCAATATACAGCTCTATATCTTTGTCCAGATACCTGTGTATATATGCTGATGCCTTGATGACAAGAGGTCCGCTTATTCCAAAATGTGTAAACAGCATCTCTCCCTGTTCATCAAACACTCTCTTTTTACCGCATACGATATGCAGTGCAACATTCTTCAGGGACAATCCCATCATATCCCTGCAGCATTTCTCTTCTATTTCAAAAGGAACAAGTGACGGCTCAGTTTTTTTGATCGTATGACCGCATTTCTGTGCAAATCTATATCCATCTCCCGTAGACCCCGTAAGAGGATAAGATATTCCACCCGTTGCGACAATAACCGCATCACATTCTAAGTATGATGTACCATTCTCATTTTTCTTTTTGTACATCACCCCTGTCACACGTCCAGCTTCGGTACATACAGATGTGACTACAGTCTCCAGCATGAGATGAATATTGTGATTTCTGTTTATAAGTGTCTTTAGCGCACCTATAATATCAGAGGAATGGTCGCTCACAGGAAACACCCTGTCGCCGCGCTCTATTTTAAGAGGGCAGGCGGCCTTCTCAAAAAATTCCATAACCTGCTGATTGTCAAATGAATAAAATGAGCTGTACATAAATTTGCTGTTTGTTATCACCGAATTGAAAAACGCGTCAGCATCACCGGCATTTGTGACATTGCACCTGCCCTTGCCTGTTATAAAGAGCTTTTTTCCAATTCTATCGTTTTTTTCTAAAATATATACTTCGTTCTGTTTACCGGCTGTGAGTGCCGCCATAAGTCCTGCGGCACCGCCCCCGATCACAACTATTTTCTTTGCCATAATATCTCCATATCAGATAAACCATACACGCTCGCCGCAAAGCGCCTCACATGCGTGTGCTCAATTTAGATTGTGACATATAACAAAACAGGCAGAGACTCCGCTCACGGAGCTCCGCCTATTTCTTGTGCAGTACAGATACCGGATTCCATGACAGAAACACTGATCTACTGCGTTATATATTTTCTGGATTATACCGGATAAGCTGTGCTCTCCTTGTCAACAAGTGACACATCTACCTTCTTCTGCTGAGCTTCTCTGTACTTGAAGAAGTCTGTAGCAACCTGTGGGAACAGTGCATATGTGAGCACATCCTCATCCTGCTGCTTATACTGGATCATCTCCTTCTCAATCTTACCAAGCTCGTTCTCAAGAAGATCTGCAGGACGGCATGTAATCTGCTCCTCATCGCCGATAACCTTCTTCTTAACCTCTGGATCAACAGGCTTTACTGACTGACCATACTCGCCACGTACAAGTGCCTTTGACTCCTTTGTACACATCTTGTATCTCTCGCCTGTTACAACGTTGAGAAC
>CAKQQK010000148.1:0-4069 GCA_934270935.1 uncultured Coprococcus sp.
GCCTGAAGTCAAGACACTGGGTAGCTGATATAGAGGACGGTCTTCAGAAGGTGTACTACAAGGAGAATATAGTAGCGCAGATCTACGCTCTTGCAGACTGGTTCTCACCTGCGGATATAGAGTCACCGACCCTCGAATGGGTGGTGTTCTCAGATAGAAAGACAGGAAAGGATATGAGGATCAAGGACATCCCGGATATCATTTTCTCCGAGGTCATGAGGGATGTTGATATGGCGGTTTCCGTGGCACATGCCGGAGGCGTTGATCCGGAGACATCACATTCAACTGTCGAGATGAGAAAGGCGATAGCAGAATTCACCATGCCGCTTTTCAGACTGACAAATGTTACATTTACAAAGAATCATGCGGTGATAGAGGGCAAGCGAGCCAATTACACAGTCCACCTTGGAAGCGGAGTGGTGCATCAGGAGGCAGGCCCTATGATAAATGTACTTCCTGTACACTCCCAGAGACGTGGCAGAATATTCCTGCCATTCGTGGATGATGATCCAAAGACATCGGAGGTGCTCACGAAGATACTGTTCTTTGCCGAGGATAATAAGATCAAGGATCCGTATATATTGAGTCAGATTGAGGCGTAGTGTCAGCACGATGATAAGATGGTCTTGCCCTGCTGTCGTATCGGATTATGTGGCTGAGGCGTAATGTCAGCATAATGATAAGGTGATGGTTCAGAATGTATATTGTCAGTTGTTTACATGGTATGTATAGAGGTGGATATAGTGACTGGAAAAAGTTTTATTTCAAAATTAAAGTCAAAACACAAGGGGAACGCAGAGCTGTTCCCCTATGACGAGGCAAAGCACGAGGCTGTCATCAGATGTTCTATCTGCACAGGAGAACAGGTCGCCGGATTCAGGAGCAGAGAGGACGGAAACTTTGTGGGTGTGATGGTGATACAGTCGGATAAGGATCTTGAGTATTTTAAGAGGCTTTACCGGGTGGAGGATGTGAGGAAGATATATTGAATACAGTTTGGTAACCGATATTGATATATTGAAAAATTGGGTTATGTTGGATACAGGAGTGGCCTGCCTTAAGTGGAAATAGGTACAAAAGCAGTACAATGTGCCATACTACTCAGTTTTGAATAGTATGGCACCTTTTTGACTTCAAACTATTCAATATTGAATAGTTTGTGTACACGGTGTCTAGATCAAAAAATAAAAAATTACTTTGTCAAGAAAAAACACTTGACAACCAATCTCGCCTGTATTAGAATAGCCCATGGTAAAGCAAAAACACTTTACATGCAAGTGCGTTACGGAGAGTTTGTTATGGAGAAGATAGTCAGACAGTCTATGTTATATGATTTTTATGGTGAGCTGCTCACAGAGCATCAGAAGAGCGTGTACGAGGATGTTGTGAACAATGACATGTCTTACTCGGAGATAGCGAGACTCAACAACATAAGCAGACAGGGCGTGTACGATATGGTAAGGCGCTGTGACAAGATCCTTGAGGAGTATGAGGAGAAGCTTATGCTGGTACATAAGTTCATGAAGGCACAGGAACAGGTTCAGAAGATCAAGGAATGTGCGGATGAGCTCAAGGCGATCAATTCGGACGAACGGCTTGCGGGCAGAATTGAAGATATAGTGAATTATTCAGATAAGATACTCGAAGATTTCTGATGACAGGTAGTGATGTATTGCAGAACCGCCCCAGGATTTACAGAGTGGAGATGCATGTACCCGATAGTTTATATCAGAAGGGAGAATGTCTATGGCATTTGACAGTTTATCAGATAAACTGCAGAACGTATTTAAGAAGCTGAGAAGCAAGGGCGTACTTACTGAGGATGATGTCAAGGAGGCTATGAAGGAAGTCAAGAGAGCACTTCTTGAGGCCGATGTCAACTTCAAGGTCGTAAAGTCATTTGTCAAATCGGTGAGTGACAGAGCTGTAGGTGAGGAAGTCCTCAAGGGTCTGAATCCTGGACACATGGTCATCAAGATCGTTAAGGAAGAGATGGATAAGCTCATGGGCTCTGAGATGACAGAGATCAAGCTCAGGCCATCGAATGAGATCACGGTCATCATGATGTGTGGACTTCAGGGTGCAGGTAAGACAACTACAGTTGCAAAGCTTGCATATCAGTTCAAGAACAAAGGCAAGAAGCCACTTCTTGTGGCATGTGATGTATACAGACCGGCGGCTATCAAACAGCTGCAGGTGAATGGAGAGAAAGTTGGCGTTCCCGTATTTGCCATGGGTGACGGCAACAAGCCTCTGGATATTGCAAAGGCTGCTATACAGCACGCGGCCAAGAACAATATCAATCTCGTATTTCTCGATACGGCAGGCCGACTTCATGTTGATGAAGACATGATGAATGAGCTTGCAGAGATAAAGGCGAATATAGATGTTGCATACACGATACTCACCGTCGATTCCATGACAGGTCAGGATGCGGTAAATGTTGCGACATCATTCAATGATAAGATAGGTATAGATGGTGTCATCCTCACAAAGCTGGATGGTGATACCAGAGGCGGTGCGGCGCTGTCGATCAAGGCAGTTACTGGCAAGCCTATCCTGTACTCAGGTATGGGAGAGAAGCTTACAGATCTGGAACCATTTTATCCGGATCGTATGGCGAGCCGAATCCTCGGCATGGGTGATGTTGAGTCGCTCATAGAGAAAGCCCAGTCGGCCATCGACGAGGAGAAGGCAAAGGAGATGGAACAGAAGTTCCGCAAAGCAAGTTTTGATTTCAACGATTTTCTTGATCAGATGGCTCAGCTCGAGCAGATGGGCGGCATGCAGGAGATCCTTTCGATGATGCCAGGCATGGCAAGTCAGATGAAGAATGTTGAGATAGATGAGAACGCTGCTAAAACACCAAAAGCAATCATTCAGTCCATGACACCGAGAGAGCGTTCACTCCAGGATTCGATATCGCCGTCAAGAAAGAAGCGTATCGCAGATGGAGCAGGTGTCCAGATAGCAGATGTGAATCGTTTCCTTAAACAGTTTGAACAGTCTAAGAAGATGATGAAGCAGATGTCAGGCATGATGGGCGGAAAGAGAAGACGCGGTGGTTTTAAAATGCCTTTTGGCTTAAGATAATTAATATTTAGGAGGAACAAGAACAATGGCAGTAAAGATTAGATTAAGAAGAATGGGTTATAAGAAGCATCCTTTCTACAGAGTAATCGTAGCAGATTCAAGATCACCAAGAGATGGTAGATTCATCGAGGAGATCGGAACATATGATCCTAACCAGGAGCCATCTGTAGTAAAGATTGACGAGGAGGCTGCTAAGAAGTGGTTAGCTACTGGAGCACAGCCAACTGAGTCAGTTGCAAAGTTATTAAAGCAGGCAGGTATCGAGAAGTAATTTTACGGATGTATCAGCTTTTCTATGAAAAGCTGATATGCAGCGCCAGCCATCGACGAAGTCGATTTTGCATGGCTGGTGTTCCATTTGGGAGGTATAGAGATGAAAGATTTAGTAGAAATCATTGCAAAGTCCCTAGTAGATCATCCTGAGCAGATAGCTGTAACCGAGACTGAAGAAGACGGCATAATAAAGATAGACCTTACTGTCGCACCAGAGGATATGGGTAAGGTAATCGGCAAGCAGGGCAGAATAGCCAAATCCATCCGTACAGTTGTCAAGGCAGCTGCTTCAAAGGGTGATAAGAAGGTTGTCGTTGATATTAAGTAGAACTGCATAGGCAGGATAAGTGGTATTTCTTAATCTTCATATGACAGAGGATTTTATTACCGAGTTAAGAGGGGGAGTTTATACTCCCCCTTATTATATGTCACAGGCGTAAGGCCTGATGACCTACGCGCGCCTCAGCGCGCTACCGCTTTATATGTCACAGGCGTAAGCCTGATGACCTGCGCACGCCTCAGCGCGCTACCGCTTTATATGTCACAGGCGTAAGCCTGATGACCTACGCGCGCCTCAGCGCGCTACCGCTTTATATGTCACAGGCGAAAGCCTGATGACCTACGCACGCCTCAGCGTGCTACCGCTTTATATGTCACAGGCGTAAGCCTGATGACCTGCGCACGCCTCAGCGTGCTACCGCTT
>CAKQQK010000149.1:0-3857 GCA_934270935.1 uncultured Coprococcus sp.
TGAAAGCGACCGATCTTCAGCGCTTACCTGCTGAAGTGAAAGCCGCAGCGCCCTTATCGCGGCTGTAACATCATGCAGATGTAAGCCAGCTGAAGTGAGGGTAGCTGAATGTGCTTGTACATATGTTTTGCGTTATTTCTAAAATGTCAGTGCCGTCCGTCTATCTAAATTACTGTCTAACCTTAATGTGAACCTCACGGAGCTGCTGCTCTGTAACCTCGCCAGGTGCTCCACACATAAGATCCTGTGCATTTCCATTCATTGGGAATGGGATGACCTCTCTGATGTTCTCCTCATTTCTAAGGAGCATGATCATTCTGTCCACACCAGGAGCCATGCCTGCATGAGGTGGTGCTCCGAACTGGAATGCATTGTAGAGTGCTCCGAACTTCTCCTTCAGATCATCCTCTGTATATCCTGCGATCTCAAATGCCTTGACCATGATCTTCATGTCGTGGTTTCTTACAGCACCTGATGAAAGCTCGATACCGTTGCAGACGATGTCGTACTGGTAAGCCAGGATATCAAGTGGATCCTTCTCATTTAACGCCTCAAGTCCGCCCTGTGGCATTGAGAACGGATTGTGTGTGAAGATGATCTTCTTGCTCTCCTTGTCGTACTCGTACATTGGGAAGTCATTTATATAGCAGAAACGGAATGCGTTCTTCTCATTGAGGTCAAGTCTGTTGCCAAGCTCAACTCTGATCTGTCCTGCAAATGACGCTGCAAGCTCGGGTGCGTCTGCGATGAAGAATATAGTATCTCCAGGCTGAAGACCTGCAAGCTCTGCGATCTCACCCTTCATATCATCAGGAATGAACTTGTCTATAGGTCCCTTGTATGACATATCCTCAAGTATTTCCAGATATCCAAGGCCGCCCATGCCGATGCTCTGTGCGAACTTGAGCATCTTCTCATGCTGTCCCTTTGAAAGCTTCTTGTGTACATTGATGGCACGTACCGTCTTGCCGTGGAATGGCTTGAATGTACATCTCTGGAAGAAATCTGTAAGATCTATTATTCTAAGTGGGTTTCTGAGGTCAGGCTTATCCGTACCGAACTCAAGCATAGCCTGCTTGTAGCTGATGATAGGATATGGAGCCTGTGTGACAACTGCGCCCTCAGGTGCAAACTTCTCAAATGTTGCTGAGAGGACTTCCTCTCCAACCTTGAATACATCCTCCTGTGTTGCAAAGCTCATCTCAAAGTCAAGCTGGTAGAACTCACCAGGTGAACGGTCTGCTCTCGCATCCTCATCTCTGAAACAAGGGGCAATCTGGAAGTACTTGTCAAATCCTGATACCATTAGGAGCTGCTTGTACTGCTGTGGTGCCTGTGGAAGTGCATAGAACTTGCCCTTGAACTTTCTTGATGGCACGATGTAATCTCTTGCGCCCTCAGGTGATGATGCGCAGAGGATAGGTGTCTGGATCTCAAGGAATCCCATCTCAGTCATCTTCTGACGAAGGTAGCTGATGACCTGGCTTCTGAAGATCATGTTGTCCTTAACCTTCTTGTTTCTGAGGTCAAGATATCTGTACTTGAGTCTCACATCCTCACGTGTCTCCTTGGATGTCTGGATCTCAAATGGAATCTGCTTGTATACCTTGCCAAGTATCTCTACAGTCTTTGCCTCAAGCTCAATAGTACCTGTAGGGATCTTAGGATTGTATGTCTCCTCATCTCTGTGCTCAACGATACCCTCGATTGATACACAATCCTCCTTTGTTATTCCGTCAAGAAGTGATGTGTCTCTCATTACTACCTGGAGCACGCCATACATATCACGAAGATCGATAAATGATACTCCACCATGGTCACGGATATTCTCTACCCATCCGGCAACCTTAAGTGTCTGTCCAACATCGCCCTCAGTGATCTCGTTCATTGTTCTGTTACGATAAATGTTCTCGATTGTCATCTGTTCTCTCCTTTTCTTTACTATTTGCCCGTGGCTTTATATCCACTTTGGCTTTTTCAGGATTACGCACTGGCTGTTATTTCTCTTGCAAATAGAAAAAGCTTATGTTCATCCTGAATCAGATGCACATATACATATGCAAATATTCAGGACGAACATAAGCTCTCTCGCTTTAATGTCCGCGGTACCACCTGATTTACCGTTACACGATCTTCGTATATTCAAAGCATCGCATCCCAGTCCCTCTCAGCCACCTTGCTCATGGCCTCTCTGCGTATCGTGCAGCTACGGCTCCCCTACTCGACATAAAACACGTATCCCGCTATGGGCTATGTCTTTCAGCTTGCGGCTGGTAAAGTGTTATTCACATACATTCACTCCACCGGACTTCCACCACCACCGGCTCTCTGTGGGCGATAATCTATGCTACTTCTCTTCGTCATTGCCTTCTATATGGCGTCAGCAAATATCTGACGCCACATTATTATATTCTAGTGATTCAAGTTCTGTCAACTATATTTGTATATTTTCCACCATCATCCCACAACCTCAGCGCCAAACGGCATGAGTGCCAGCTTTGCGATCTTAAAGAACTGAAGTCCAAATGGAATTCCAACTATCGTTATGCAAAACATCAGTCCCAGGCAGGCGTTCTCTATCGCCATAGGTATTCCGCAGCAAAGCAGCCATATGATATTCGCGATCAGCGAGCCAGCACCGCCTCCATACACGATCTCCTTTCCAAATGGGAAGAATGCAAGTCCTGCAAATTTAAAGCACTGCATCCCAATCGGAATCCCTATTATCGTTATACAGCACAGCACCCCGCTTGCCACCCACGAAAGTCCGCTCATTATTCCGCCACATAAAAACCATATACAATTTCCAAGACATCCCATGATATCATCTCCTAATCATCAAAACACAACTAACATATAGTTATCCTAGCATACCCTCACACAATGCACCCGTCATACTAAATTCATTTCATCTGCACAATGCAGCAAGCATCTTGACTGCCGCCTCATACTCACCATTATCTCTCGTCTTCCGGATCTTCTTAAGAGCCCTCTCAGCTCCCTCCACATCATAAAACAGCCTCGACCAATACGCCCACAGCTCCTTCATCTTGAACATCGTGTTGCCCCTGCCCACATCCGACTCACAGTAATTCCTGTAAAGTTCATCGTGGAATGTGAAGAATCTATTCCAGTCATATGCACTGTCGCCACGCTCTCCTTTTATCCTCTCCGCAAGACAAGGGTCTGCGATCATTCCCCTGCCTATCATAACTTTCATTATATCAGGGTAATTACCGATAAGCCTCTCATAGTCCGCCACACTGTTTATATCTCCGTTGTAGCACACTGTATCTGTTCTTCCATACGCAGCCACACCTTCGGCAAACACTTCCATGTTTGGAGTATTCTTATAGAAGTCCGTCTGTACACGCGGATGTATTATAAGTTCACTTACAGGATACTTCTTATATATATCTATTATATCCTCAAACTCCGCAGAACTGTCTCTTCCTATTCTGGTCTTTATAGACACATCCATCACACCAGCGGCAAACACTTCATACAAGAAATTGTCAAGTCTCTCTGTATCATACAGCAGACCTGAACCTTTATACTTCGTTACTACAGTCTTTGATGGACAACCAAGGTTGATGTTCACTTCATCATATCCAAGTTTCTTTAAAAACTTTGCCGCCTTCACAAATCCCTCACCGCTGTTGGTCAAAAGCTGCGGCACCACATTTATCCCCTGATTGTTTTCCGGCAGCACATCCCTTAACTCTCTGTTTCTGAGAGGCCGTCCTTTCGCCGGGGCAATGAACGGCATAAAGTATTTGTCAATGCCGCCAAAATATTTGTGGTGTGCATTCCTGTATATGTATCCTGTTATCCCCTCCATCGGGGCAAGATATATC
>CAKQQK010000150.1:0-3793 GCA_934270935.1 uncultured Coprococcus sp.
AAGAATTCAGAGAGACTCAGCGCTGAGGAATACAAAGCACTTGAGGCATTGGAGGACAAGGGTGGAAAGTCCAAATTTGACGATTAGACCGGAAGATAAAACGATAGAGAGTCAGGCTGTACAGGCTCAGTCCGAAGTGATGGGCGGATCCACGGTGGAGATTAAATCCTGTGAGAGGATAGATGACCTGCAGTGTAAGGGTTACCAGATCATACAGAACAGCGGAATGTTCTGCTTTGGGATGGATGCTGTGCTGCTGGCAAACTATGTGAGATTTAAGCGCGGTGGCAGATATCTGGATCTCGGAACGGGAACAGGTATCATACCTATACTTCTTGCTGCAAAGGAGTACGGGGAAGAAGCTCTTACCAGAGAGGAGAGACTTGCTGGTTTGAATGCCGATGATTATAGATCCTCACATGATTGTATTGCCGTAGATGGAGTTACTAATTCGGATGCAGGGACGACTCAGAAACCTAGCGGTAAAATGGCAGATGGAGCACGGTTTATAGGTATAGAGCTTCAGCCTGCATGTGCGGATATGGCGGCAAGGAGCGTGAGCCTCAATGGGCTTGATGGTTTAGTACGAATAGATAACGGAGATATAAAGGAGGTCTCTTGTAACTACAAGAAGGCCTCCTTTGACATAGTGACCTCAAATCCGCCATACATAAAGGGCAGTCACGGTCTGGAGAATCCGGATGCTCCGAAGAACATAGCGAGACATGAGGTTCATGTGACGCTGGAGCAGGTGGTGGAGGCGGCAGAGCATGCCCTTAAACCCGGCGGAAGCTTTTATATGATACACAAGCCGTTCAGACTGGCTGAGATATTTGAATGCCTGCATGAACACAGGCTTGAGCCAAAGAGGATGCAGCTTGTACATCCATACATAGACAAGGAGCCGAACATGGTCATAGTGGAGGCTGTGAAGGGCGGCAATTCCATGATCAAGATCGATCCGCCTATGATAGTATACAAAGCTCCGGGTGTGTATACGGAGCAGCTGTTGGCGACGTATGAGGGTACGGCAAAGAGATAAGAGGCAGCATAAGATATCTATGATTTTCAATACCCAGATGTTCAGCAGAAGAGAGGATATATATGGCAGGAAAGTTATACCTGGTGGCGACACCTATAGGCAATCTTGAGGATATGACATACAGGGCTGTCAGGGTTCTTGAAGAGGTGGATGTGATAGCGGCGGAGGATACAAGAAACAGTATCAAGCTGCTCAATCATTTCGAGATCAAGACCCCGATGACGAGTTATCATGAATACAACAAATACGACAAGGCGAAGGTTCTTGTTGAGAAGATGCAGCAGGGACAGAATGTGGCAGTCATAACAGATGCGGGAACTCCGGGAATATCTGATCCCGGTGAGGAGCTTGTGAGACAGGCTCTTGATGCCGGACTTGAAGTTACGCCTGTTCCGGGTGCCTGTGCATGTATATCGGCACTCATCAGCTCAGGGCTTTCGACAAGAAGATTTGCATTTGAGGCGTTTCTTCCATATGACAAGAAGGACAGAGCGAGGATTCTCGAGGAGATGAAGCGTGAGACGAGGACTATGGTGATGTATGAGGCCCCTCACAAGCTGAAGAAGACTTTGGCGGAACTCATGGAGACTCTCGGTGACAGGCATATCACGTTTGCCAGAGAGATTACCAAGAAACATGAGACGATAGAACCAATGATGCTTTCACAGGCGATAGCCCGCTACGAGGAGGAAGATCCGAGAGGGGAATTCGTTATAGTGATAGAAGGGCTTGATGTGAAGAAGCTTGAGGAGGAGAAGAAGAGCTCGTTCGAGGCTATGTCCGTGGAGGAGCATGTCCAGATGTATGTTGATAAGGGCATGTCCAAGAAAGATGCGATCAAGCAGGCAGCAGTTGACCGTGGAGTCCCTAAGAGGGATGTGTATAATGCGGTGATGAAATAGATTGATGAAAATAAAGAGAGGCATAGATATAGGTGTATATATCTATGCCCCTCTTTGTTGAATGGTGCAAAAGGATAAGACCTACTTGAAAATACGCAATGCGTATGATATCATATATACACAATGCGTATAAACACGCAGGTTAATAATAAAAGAGGGATGATGTGAATGAATAGTAAGGATTATTTATTACGATTGAGAGAAAGCACTGGTATGACAAGAGCTGAATTTTGCGAATATTTTGAGATCCCTTATAGGACGCTTCAAGACTGGGAACTTGGGAATCGTAAGATGCCAGATTATCTTCTTCGTCTGATGACATATAAAATCAAGATGGAACAGGGGGTGAAAGAAGGGAGAGTAATAATTAAAGAGGACGTAGATTGAAAAGATAAAATATGAATGACTTGAAAACAATTGATAAAGCCGCTATACTTCAATTATGAAAGGCGGTGGAAAGGATGGAAGAAATGCAAAATCAGGAATTGTGTATTCTGCTTGACAGTATCCTCGCACTACTTGAGACGAATAATGAGGATAAAGCAAAAGAAATCATAAGAAACGCAATAAAGAGAATTGATAAGGGTTCAACATCGAGCTCAAAGGATGAATAGTTTGATGAAAGATTAGAAAAGACTGGTAAATTGACGTATCAAAAGTACAATTTTCCAGTCTTTTTCTACGATGTGTATCGGTACTAGATTTGAAAATGTTGCGCAGGTATATAACGATTGTCTGATTATATTTGTACAACAAAGGACTAGTTGATATACACCCTCGGAACCCTCACCGATATGTTGCACACGATCACATCCACATTCGTGTCAAGCATATTTGCCATGTCCTCGATGGACATGCCCTCACCGAGAAGGGTTACAGTGTCGCCGCGCTGTACATCCGGGATGTCTGTGACGTCCGCCATGCACTGATCCATACATACGCGTCCGATGATCGGTGCCTCATGACCATTTATGATGACCTTGCCCTTGTTGGACAGGTAACGGCTATAGCCGTCCGCAAAACCTACCGGAAGTGTTGCGATCTTTGTAGGTTTTTTGGTAACAAACGTTCCGCCGTAGCCAACCTCGGATCCGGCAGGAACCTCCTTCACCATGGCAACGTATGTGTACCAGCTGAGGATCTCCTGAAGTCCTGAATTCTTCCAGTCAAAATCATCAGAAGGAGTGAGACCATAGAGGATATCACCGCATCTGACTGCGTCGAGCTGTGCCTCAGGCAGCATCAGTATGGCAGGGCTGTTGGCTACGTGGTGCTTTGGTATGACAACCCCCATCTTCTCAAGTTCATTTACGGCGTGGAGATATAGGTCAAGCTGCTTTCTTGCACTTGTGTGATCCCCCTCGTCAGCCCTTGCAAAATGTGTAAATATACCTGTTACGTTCAGGTCATCCATCTCGCAGATCTTCTTTATAGTGTCAAATGATTCCTGACATACCGGGAATCCTATTCGGTTCATACCGGTGTTCAGCTTTATCTGGACATTCTGTTTCTTGCCGGCTCTTCTTGCAGCGGCAGCCATGTTCTCAGCACCCTCCATTGAAAAGATAGTGAGATCAAGGTCGTACTTTGCGGCCTCGTCCAACATGTCATCCGCTGTATCGCCGAGGATAAGTATAGACTCTGTGGCCCCTGCGTCCCTGAGCATCTTTCCCTCTTCCCAGATGGCGACTGCGTAGCTGTCTATGCCACACTCTTTAAGAGTCGGGTAAAGTCCTGCAATACCGTGGCGGTATCCATCGCCCTTCATGACAGCGATAAATTCAACACCCGGTTTCAGTCTTGATTTTATGTTGGCAATATTGCTCCTGAGCTTTGCCAGATCTATAAC
>CAKQQK010000151.1:0-3704 GCA_934270935.1 uncultured Coprococcus sp.
ACTTTATATGACGAATCATCATCCCCGGATGTGACACCGGGGATGATGAAATATGCACAGTCCCGCCTATAGAAGTAGACAGAACTGTTATATACATCAATATCTATCAGTCAAAGATAACATAGTTCTGGCTTGAGTCAGGACTCCATACACCCAATGTATAAGCAGCGACATTTACAGATCTTCTCATCTTAACCCTCGCATAAGTATTCCCTGCTTCTCTAACTGTATTTGTAAAACTCGCTTTTACACCCTGTTTAATCATATGAGCATTAGATCTGTTTACTGAATTACTTCCGTCCTTATATTTAGTTCCTAAAACCCTGTAATACAAGTTAGGACCACTTGTCGGATGTATGTACACCTTTGTTCTATCTGTTTTCAATCTGCATTCCGTATATCCAACAGAGCTTACGCTCTTAAAGCTGTAATCTGTATCATAGTAATTTGGATATGTTTCAGGATCTTTTGCTTTTGCAGTGTCTGTTACACCAGCAACACCTGTCAGAGCCATAGCGCCCGTCATAGCAAACATAACTACCTTCTTCTTTAAACCTGTACCTAATTTTTTCTTCATAATTTATCTCTCCTTCGGTTCTTAATAATTTCTGGTATGCATAATAGCTGCATACACATAACAAGCAATATTCCTGTAGCAATGTTCACGCAGTATGTCTTACAATCAATCCAATATAAGAAAATTTCCACACTGATCCACACCGATACGAGAACTATGGCCTTTTTCTTATTTCTGCGCTTTTCATACTCCATCAAAGGTTTTATTCTATTCTCAACTGGACTCAGCAAAGCTATTACACCGCCAGCGATGATAGTGATATACACAATTATAAGAGGCCTGCTCACCAGCCTTGGTACAAAATACGATGCAATCATTATGATAGTTGATGATATAAGACATACCACTGAACTTTTTGAATGAAATCCTCCTGAAGAACGCCTTATAGTCACGAAACTTAATATAATAAACAGACTGCTGAGAACATCCCCCATAATAATTCCTTCCACAATTCCACCCAGAAATGGAAGCACACTGAACAGAATGTTCCCAAGAGCATACTCATACAGTTCCGCATCCTCCTCCACAATACAGTTTTTATCAATCAGCCACCTGACTATTTGTTTTTTCATACTCGTTCCCGTTTCTTGAATTTCTCTATTCCTGCTGGTTCCTTAGGTTGATATACGAATGCACATGATGCTGAATTTGCACTTGTTTTAAGTTCATTCGTCAATAAACCTGTCAATACACGTGCCACACTTATATCCTTGTTCTCTAATCTCTTACCCATCGGCCATTACCCCCTCTCTTTCATTCTCCAAAACGTTTTGCAGATTTATTCTAACTTTTTCGTCAAAAAAATCTACAGGTATTCACCTAGCGGTCATTTTTTGATACCGAACGTCGCGTTATCTTTCGGTGAACGGTCATATTTGGGGGGTGAGTGGTATGCCGTACTCAAAATACGCCAATATTATAGACATTTATCTGTTTTGTAAATATAATAAATTTGCATATATGAATCACTTCATACTGAGGGGGCTGTACTTGATGTCGCAGGAATTTACTTACATAGTCATATATATCATTGAAGCATTTATTGCCTACTTATATCTTTCTATATCATATAAGAAAAAAAGAAGTGTCATGTACTCCGTACTTATGACTGCTGTATGTTATGCAGCCCAGTTTTGTTTTTCCATTATTGGGAACGTCACTCTCAACATGACATCATTCCTGATATTCAATTTTATATTGATGATTTTAGCATTTGATATCACCTTACCAGCCTGCATATTTAACGCATTTGTAATGACAACTCTCATGACAACCTGTGAACTTGTGTCAGGGAATATCATTGGATCTATATTCGCAAGCAACAAATCCGTATTGCTTAACAGCAACCGGATACTCATGCTGGTCATAACATCTAAGGCCCTATATCTGCTCACGCTGTTTATACTTGCCATGGTGCTTAGGATTTATCACGGTGAAAAGATCATATACACATTGGAGAATACACTTCTTGCCGTCATTCCCCTGCTGTCATTTGTCATGTTGATTATTTTGTTTTATATATGTTGCAGCAGTCCGCTGTCCAGACTACAGGATTTTCTTATAGTCATATGCTCTATATGCCTTATCATCATCAATATACTTGTCTTCTGGATACAGAATTACTCAGGAAATAAACACAGAGAGATGATGAAATTGCAGGCAGCGTTACAAGCCGAAGCCGAAGAAACCCACTACTACAAGATGCTTGAAAATCATGACAAAGAGCAGCGTATACTTATACACGACATAAAAAATCACCTTGCTGCTATATCTGCCATGGCTCAGAACGATGAATCACACAATATACAGATTTACATTGACCATCTTATAACAGCTCCTGCATTAAATACACGGATTGTTCAAACTGACAATACACATTTTAATCTCCTTATGAGCAGATATATATCCATATGTCAGAGCAAACATATAACACTTCATCTGGACATAATAAATTGCAAGATAGACTATCTTCAGCCAGAGGAGATTACATCTCTCTTTAGCAACCTGCTGGACAATGCCGTAAGTGCAGCAGAAACTGCAGCAGAGCACATTATAGATTTTAAGATCAATGAAAAGGGAGAACACAATACTATCATCTCTATCGATAATTCATGTGACATTCCGCCTGATTACGATGCTGATAATATGCCCATGACGACCAAACATGATACATCAAGACATGGATATGGAATGAAAAGCATACGACGGATCATAGACCATCATGATGGAAACATATACAGTCACTTTGATGAGAAAGAGCATGTATACCACACCATTATAAATATGTTCCACTAATTTAGAAAATTACACAGAAAAGGATACTTTATGATTTTTGCAATATGTGATGACAACAAAGACGTCTGCCGAGCTATAGAAAAATACGTGGCAAACTATTTTATGAAAAAAGATCTGGCTATACCAGCTATATATACCTACTATTCCGGTCAGGACATTACCCGCTCAGATCTGAAATATGACATAGTGTTTATGGACGTTGAGATGCCTGAAATGAACGGTATAGAAGCATGCCATGTGCTGGCAGAAAAGAATCCCCATACTCTTTTTGTGATGATCACATCACATGATCAGTATATAGACGACGCATTCAGACTTCATGCGTTTCGTTTTCTCACCAAGCCTATTGACTGGGACAGATTTGACCATTGTCTACAGGAAGCTATATATATAACAAACACCTACAATACCAAGGTCAACATTGTCCACAAAGACGGCTCTGCCACAGTGTACACAGACGAAATAATCGCCGTTGAACCAGCAAGTAAAAAAAGCATAGTCCATACAGTCTCAGGCGTATATAAATCTCCCAAGGATATGAATTATTGGCAAAAGCAATTAAACTTTGCGGGATTCTATGTTCCATCCAGAGGATTTATAATCAACTTTGAACATATCAAAAGAATCGATAAAGAAAGGCAGCTCGCCGTCATGGAGGGAGGCCTGGAGGTATATATATCAAGGCGTAAGTCAAAAGATTTCAAAAATTCATACCTTACATACTTAAACAGCGTCACATAAATCATATGTGACGCTGTTCTCAGTCTGTGCTGTAATTAACTATCATATATCCCTTATCCATCTCTATCTGTGCATCATCCGACACTATCTT
>CAKQQK010000152.1:0-3684 GCA_934270935.1 uncultured Coprococcus sp.
ATGCAGATGCACGCCAGATACACAGTCGCCACATGGTAATACATAGCCGTCAGGATATGTCCGTGGAGCATGGCAAGTACAGCCCTTGTCGTACCGCACGCGGGACATATCACCCCTGTAAGCCGGCGTATCTGACATCCCTCAAGTCATGATGTATCCGGCAGAACACGAAGGAGCAGTATATATACCGCCGTGCCGATAAGCAGTGTTATGAGCACTGCTATCTCCGCAATATATAACTGCCCCTCTGTATGTCCTAGAAGTTCAAATAATCTATATACTTTTCCGCTATGTCTTTCTGCGTTTTTATGTTCCATAGAATGTCCTTCGTCTCTATTGAGTGATTTCCACCCTCATATCTGTAGAGTGGTATATGTCTTTCCTCGCAAAGTCTGGTAAGCTCATCCGTGTTCACAAGCGGATCTGCTGTTCCATGGAAAGCTATGCCATTTGAACTGGCATATTGCAGGGTGATCTCAAGTGGTGTGAAATATATATTTCTTACTTTAAGTCCTTTCTCCGCCGCATATCTTGCAGATATAGCTGTGCCTATACTCTTTGACAGAAATACTATATCCTCAGTCTCCGAGAAATCCACATTCTTCAGAGTATCTACCGCTTTATTCCAGCCATCATCAAATACCTTCTGTATCTCCTCCGGGAGATGTCCCGAAAGCTTGCCATATGTCACATCAATTATGTCATACCCATGTGCCATCATATATTTTTTACTGTAGTAAAGTAATGGTTTATCAGTGTGATACCCGATTCCCGGGAATACCACACATATCTTCTTTCCCATGTGTACGCCTCCTCTCTGGCTATAAGTACCACACCATATATATCAATTATCGGCACATTAGTTACATCATACCGCTGTTCTGACCAATCTGATTCTTCTACTACTTTATCAGCATAGCATCGCCAAATGAGAAGAATCTGTACTTCTCCTCAACCGCCACCTTGTACGCCTCAAGTATATGCTCTCTGTCGTACAGCGCAGAAACAAGCATCAGAAGTGTTGACTCTGGCAGATGGAAATTCGTGATGAGCGCGTCAATAACCTTGAACTTGTATCCCGGATAAATAAATATATCCGTCCATCTGCTTCCTGCATGTACGGTTCCGTCATCGTCCGACATGGACTCAAGTGTTCTTGTACTTGTAGTTCCAACGGACACAACTCTTCCGCCTGCAGCCTTTGTCTCGTTGATCATATCAGCAGCATCCTGCTCTATGATACAGAACTCAGAATGCATGTGATGATCCAGAATATTCTCCTCCTTAACAGGTCTGAATGTTCCGAGTCCAACATGAAGTGTCACATGCGCTATCTTGATTCCCTTTGCCTTGATCTGGTCAAGCAGCTCTGTCGTAAAATGGAGTCCTGCAGTCGGCGCTGCTGCTGAGCCATCATGCTCTGCATATACAGTCTGATACCTGTTCTTATCCTCAAGCTTATGTGTGATATATGGAGGGAGCGGCATCTGTCCCAGTTCGTCAAGGATCTCTTCAAATATCCCATCAAACTCAAATCTGATGAGTCTGTTGCCCTCCTCAACTATATCTACAACCTCACCTACAAGCTTGCCCTTTATAAGTCCTGTCTCGGGATCAGGTTCATTTGACTCTGCGCCAAATACTATACGAGCACCCACCTTACACTTTTTGCCCGGTTTTACCAAAGTCTCCCATGTACAGTCATCCTTGCGCTTCAGGAGAAGTACCTCTATGGATGCTCCAGTGTCCTCCTTGACGCCCATAAGTCTGGCAGGGAGAACCCTTGTGTCGTTGATGACAAGACAGTCCCCCGGATTCAGGTAGTCTATCACATCATAAAAGTGCTTGTGCTCTATCGTATTGTCTTTTCTGTCCAGGACCATAAGACGGGACTCACTTCTCTTAAGGAGTGGATCCTGCGCGATAAGCTCCTGTGGCAGATCATAGTAAAAATCTGTTAATTTCATCATATCGTAATTCCTCGCATCTTCTAATCTATCATGTTCTGAGAAACACAAAACGTGTTTTCAAATTTACACTGCTGTTTCACTTCTTGTGTAATCATATTCTCTGACACCTTGGTCAAAAAAATAGCTGTCTGACGCTGGATATATACAATATATCTGCGCCAAACAGTTACATATTATACTACTATCACAAATATTTCAAGGATAGCAGGTAACGCTTTCCATGTCAAAACTCCAGGCTATCCGCATTGAGTAGAAAAATAATCTCCACAGTACCGCTCCTTATTTTTGTGAATTGCACGAATTTTAGTAATGAAATATCCAAAAAGAAATACCACCCGGCAACAGACCTTCTGGGGTACACCTCATTTACGGTCTGTCACCGGGTGGTATCTAAAATATATAATATCGATCATGCTAAACCGGATCTACACCACATACCGGCTTCCCGGCAGTGGCTATCAAATATTACGCTCTAATCTCTATTCCAAGCTTTCCAAGCTCCTTGAGGATCTTGGCAATGATTCCATCGACCTCTGATGTCTCAAGTGTTCTATCCTTAGCACGGAATGTCATTGTGTAAGCAACTGACTTCTTGCCCTTTGCGATCTGCTCGCCCTCGTATACATCGAAGAGCTTGTAGCTCTCAAGCAGCTTGCCGCCGCACTTCTTGATGACTTCCTCTATCTGTCCGACAAATATTTCCTTGTCCACAACAAGACTCAGGTCTCTTGTACTTCCCGGGAACTTTGCAATTCCTTCGTACTTGATGTCGAAGCTTGACAGCATAACCAGTGTAGGCATATCTATAACTGCAACATATACCTCACCCTTAAGGTTGTAGTTGTCACATACCTCAGGATGTACCTGTCCGATAAATCCGATCGTCAGTTTGCCCTTCTTGAGCTTTGCCTGACGGCCCGGATGAAGGAATGTGTACTCTGACTCAGGCTCGTATGTCACCTGTCCCTTGAGACCAACCTTGTCTGTAAGCTCCTCGAGAACTCCCTTGAGATCAAAGAAATCTCCCTGGCCATACATACCGATGGTCAGCTTCATTCTCTCCTCTGGAAGCTCTGTGAGTGGAAGTGCCTTTGGAAGGTATACATTTCCGAACTCATAAAGTCTTGCAACTTTGTTCTTTCTATTATAGTTTGTTGCCAGCGATGTGAGAACACCGTTCAGTGATACAGTTCTCATGATGCTGAAGTCCTCACCAAGAGGATTTGCTATTGTAACTGTCTTTCTAAACTCGCTGTCAGCAGGCAGTAGCAGCTTGTCAAATACCTTAGGGCTCTCGAATGAGTAGCACATGCCGCCAGAGAAACCATTTGCCTCAAGGACATCCCTTGCGATGGCATTGATCATCTGGTCGTATGGGAGCTTACCGACTGTTGCCTCACCCCTTGGAAGTGACACAGGAATGTTGTCATATCCGTAGAATCTTGCAACCTCCTCTGCGAGATCTGCCATGCAGTTCAGATCCTGTCTGAAGCTTGGCACATCCAGTGTGTTTGTCTCTGCATCATATGTGAGTCCAAGTCTGCCGAAGTAGTACAGCATCTTCTCAGGCTCAACATCTGTTCCTAGAAGCGCATTCATCTTGTCTGGCTCAAATGGAAGCTTCTTGTCCTGTACAGGATTTGGATATACATCGACAGCTCCGCCGACTACCTCACCTGCACCCATCTCCTCGATGAGCTGACATGCTCTGTCT
>CAKQQK010000153.1:0-3658 GCA_934270935.1 uncultured Coprococcus sp.
CGCAGAGGCTGCCGGCGCATGTGCAGTTATGGCACTCGAGAGAATTCCAGCAGATATCAGGGCTGCAGGTGGTGTATCTCGTATGAGTGACCCACAGATGATCAAGGGAATCCAGAACGCCGTATCAATTCCTGTTATGGCTAAGTGCCGTATCGGACATTTTGCAGAGGCTCAGATCCTTCAGGCCATTGAGATCGATTACATCGATGAGAGCGAAGTTCTCTCACCAGCAGATGACGTATATCACATCGACAAGAGACAGTTCAAGGTTCCATTTGTATGTGGTGCCAAGGATCTCGGCGAGGCTCTCAGAAGGATCAACGAGGGCGCTTCAATGATCAGAACTAAGGGCGAGCCTGGTACAGGTGATATCGTTCAGGCCGTAAGACATATGAGAAAGATGAACAGCCAGATAGCTGAGATCGTCAGCATGAGAACAGATGAACTGTACGAAGCAGCTAAGAAACTTGAGGTTCCTTACGATCTCGTCCAGTACGTACATGAGAATCACCGTCTCCCAGTTGTAAACTTTGCAGCCGGCGGTGTTGCAACTCCAGCAGACGCAGCTCTCATGATGCAGCTCGGTGCTGAGGGTGTATTTGTAGGTTCAGGCATCTTCAAGTCAGGAGATCCTGCTAAGCGTGCTGCTGCCATCGTTCAGGCAACAACAAACTACAATGATGCAGATCTCGTCGCTAAGCTTTCAGAGGGACTTGGCGAGGCTATGGTTGGTATCAACGAACAGGAAATCGCAATCCTCATGGCAGAAAGGGGTAAGTAATATGCAGGTTGGTGTATTGGCAGTACAGGGAGCTTTCGCAGAACATGAACATGTACTTTCCGAGCTCGGCATATCATGCATAGAACTTAGAAATGCCGGAGATCTGAACAAGCCATACGACGCTCTGATCCTTCCTGGCGGCGAGAGCACAGTCCAGGGAAAGCTACTCAGGGACAGCGATATGTTTGACACTATAAAATCTCAGATTGAAAGCGGTATGCCAGTTCTCGCCACATGCGCAGGACTGATTCTTCTGGCCCAGCACATCGAAGGTGATGACACTGTACACCTTGGCACACTCCCTGTCACAGTAAAGAGAAATGCCTACGGAAGACAGCTTGGAAGCTTCCACACCGTATCAGATCTCAAGGGGATCGGTGAGGTTCCTATGACCTTCATCCGTGCACCTTATGTGGCTGAAGCCACTCCTGATGTCGATGTTCTGGCTACAGTAGATGACAAGATCGTGGCAGTTAAGTATGGCAGGCAGTTTGCTCTGTCTTTCCATCCAGAGCTTGACAGCGATTACAGAATCCACAAGGCATTTATTGAGAGCATTTAGAATTCTTGTACAGACATAAACAACAAAATCCTGCGGAGTATGTATGAGCAGATAATCTTCTCTACATATCCCGCAGGATTTTTTATTTAAACCATAACACAGAACTTTTTGTTCTAAACATAAAACACTTCTCTGCCTTGTTCAAAACCGCAATTCCAATCTTATTATATTTATCTAAGACTTCCTAAGCCCATCAAAGTCCTTCATACTCTCATGCTCAGGGACGCTGTTTAACGGTTCTTCTTTCTCCTCTATCTTCTCAAGCATCTCCTTGTACTCGTTGTCTTTTATATGATTTCCTATAATCTCCGCCACATCAGTGACTGTCACAAAAGCAGATGAATCAATCGACTTTATAATACTCTTGAGCTCTCCTATCTCAAATCTTGTGAGTACACAGTACAGCACTGTCTTGTTGCCACTTATCATGCCTTTTCCCTGCATGATAGTTACGGTTCTGCCAAGCTGCTTGTATATCTTGTCTGCTACCTCCCTGGCATCGTCTGTTATGATCATCGCCGCCTTCGCCTGCTCTAAGCCGGATTCCACCATATCCAGCACCTTTGATGTTATAAAGTATGTAAGCAGACTGTACATTGCCCTGTCAAATCCAAACAACAGTCCGGCAATGGCATATATAATGAGATTCATCCCCAGCACCAATCTTCCAACTGGCCAGTCTTTTTTCTTATTCAGCATAATTGCCACAGTCTCTGTTCCATCAAGACATCCGCCAAATTTGATGATTATTCCAACACCAAGTCCAAGTATCACACCACCGAAACACACGGCAAGAACAGTTTCTGAGGTTGCATTTTCAAGTGGCTTAAATATCTCAACAAATACGGAAAACACAGCCATGGAATATCCAGCCTTAACTATGAATATACGGCCAAGCTGTCTGGATCCTATAATAAGAAATGGAACATTTAAAACGATTGTGAGAATACTGAGTGATACCCCAGTCAGATTATTGATCATAATTCCTATACCGATGACGCCTCCGTCAAGAATGGTATTGGGAACAAGAAATTCCTCGATAGCAAATGCAGCAATAACAGCTCCAAGGGTCAGCATTACAAATTCAAGCAGGCATTTTAGTTTTTTTGTCATACTTCATCATCCTTCCTATGTTGTTTTTATCTGTATCTCTCTATCTTTGCCCCTCCAGGCTCTATAGTGACGCATACAGCTCCACTATCTATTGTATTCAAGGTACGTGCTCCACAGTCCTCAATTCTTTTAAGCGCTTCCTCATGTGGATGTCCGTATCTGTTATCCCTGCCGGCTGATATGATCGCATATGAAGGTGATACTCTGCTTAAAAAGTCCTCACCACTGGAATATCTGCTGCCATGATGCCCCACTTTTAGAATGTCAGCATCAACATCCGTACCAGACGCCAGCAGCTCACTCTCACCGTCAAAACCGACATCGCCCATGAACAATATCTTCTCCCCGCAATATTCCAGCATCATCACCGTCGAAAGGTCATTTGTGTCTGTTATATCAGTTTCAGCTCCAGGATGCAAGACATTAAGCTGCATATTTACCATATCATAGCCACAATATATCTGCGAACCGGTCTCCACATATACAACATTTACACCTTTTGATACAGCCAAATCAGCCAGATCATCCAGTTTTTCCATCGCACCATACCTTGGCAGGACAAGATTTTCAATGACAATTCCAGTGTCATCTGTCTCAAGAAGATACTCCACTCCCGACATATGATCCATATCACCATGTGTCACAAATGCATAGTCAATATGTGCCGCTCCAAAATATTTGACCACCGGAGCCATGACATATTCTCCAACCTGTCTGTTGTCCGAAGATCCGCCATCTATCAATATGTTCATTCCCATTCCAGAACGTATCAGTATACCATCCCCCTGGCCGACATCCATAAATACCACCTTAAATGACCGATCTAGGGATTTATACTCATATATACCTCCAGCCAGAACACATCCAATTGAAAGTGATACACATATGACTCTTCTAATACATGTTTTTCTAAAACTATGTATCACACACTGCGGCAGTATTTTTTCCCATTTACGTTCATCACGGCAGATACCTTGCCCCGCAAAGGCCAGCGATAACAGCTGCAGTACAAGCAATATTGCGGCATAATATACACATATCATCGCAGCAGATATCCCACCTGTATTTATACTATACCCGGGAATGTATGTCATAGTCCTGCATAACAATCTATAAAAATCAAGTATCCATCCAACAGGTACTGCTGCAAACATTCCAGCCCCGGCAGATACCATGCACATTCCTATGACTGCAATACTCAC
>CAKQQK010000154.1:0-3615 GCA_934270935.1 uncultured Coprococcus sp.
CACCTGTGACAATGCCCTTGCGAACTTCTACAGCTTTTTTCTGAAGTTCTAATTTGTTCATCTCGTTCTCCTTTTAATCAGATACTGTACTTGTATCATACAGAGCCATTATAACATAATTTCTTTTAATTAGAAGTAAGTTTTTACATGCATTTTTCAAGAAATATTACAAGGCTTTTTCAAGGTTGTCTGTGCATTTCAACCAAATATCACCTATTGTACACCTGTCAACACATTCACGTTTGCTTTGCTGTCCCACATCATACCTGTCCACTCGTCAGCCACTGATCCACTCATAAAGTATACCCGCCATCTCCCTGACATAATATGTTGGAAGGAGCCACCACGCTGTACTTCCGGATATGGAACCGCTGTCTATCCCCTGCTTTTCTGCTATCTTTCTCGCCCTGTACTCATGAAACTCATTTGTCACTATATTCATCTTCTCTGGAAGGCCGTTCTGAGATATGACCTCAGCTGAAAACTTTATATTCTCCCTTGTGGAGGTTGACTTATCTTCCATATATATTCTGGAAGCATCTATTCCGTGCTCTGTGAGATACTCATACATGCACTGAGCCTCTGATATACTTTCATCAGCGCCCTGACCGCCTGAAACTACACATACCGCCTGAGGATTATCATCAAGATATTTTTTTGCAGCTTCAAGTCTCTCTCTGAGCATCAGACTAGGGCCACCGCCCCTGACTGCACAGCCCAGTACCACAACGGTCGCATCCTGCATCGGTTTTACATTTGCCGCATATACCATATTTCCAGTTATGACTACAGCGAGAGCCAGCACACCTATAGCAATCACCATAATAATAGTCAGGCACACCCTGCCCGCCTTTTTCTCCCACCAGTTTTTAATGATACCGTCTATCCTGCGCTTAAAGAATCCATACAGAGCGGCTGCTCCAAACACAGCAATTCCCAGCATAGTACCTATATTGATCCTGCTTCCACGCGTCACAGGGAGCACAAACAATATCACTCCCAATATCCCCAGAACTGCAAATACAGCTCCCCATATTTTTTTACTTCTATCCGACTTCATACTATCTCCTGTTCTTAAGTTTTTTTATTCCATTCACACAAAATACCAGTGACATGACTGTTGCTATAGTCCAGCCTATAGGCCATGCAAGCCATATTCCCGTGGCGGAACCGATAACTCTTGACAGCACTATCGCCAGAACCACCCTGAGTATCAGATCCGTAAATGTCGATGTCATGAATCTGCCCATCATGCCTGTTCCCCTTAGTATTCCATCCGCTACAAGTTTTGCCGATACTACAAAGTAGAATGGCGCCAGTATCCTGAGATACGTGACTCCCGTATCAAGGGCAAGTCCTGTCCTGTTCTCCATAAATGGATACATGCCATAACGGCCAAAGAAGAAGTACAGAACCGCAAATGGTATGCATAGTCCCCATATGAGTTTTATTCCAGCTTTAAGTCCCTGTCCTATCCTGTCGATCTTACCCGCGCCAAGATTCTGTGCGGTATAGTTGGATATTCCATTTCCAAGTGTTGTAAATGACGTTATGACGAGATTGTTGAGCTTTACAGCCGCCGCATATCCCGCTATGACAGAGGCACCAAACCCATTGATAACGCTCTGAATAATTATATTTCCGACTGAGATAAAGCTCTGCTGAAGTATGCTCGGTATGGCTATAACAGCTATCTTGCCCAGCATGCTTCCTGAAAATACACGGACCCTCCCATCAGTGCGAACTGCCGCCAGACGTCTGAACACAACTATTATCGCAAGCACAGCGCTCACGCCCTGACAGATGAATGTAGCCCACGCAACTCCATTTACCCCCATCTCAAATGTCTTTACAAACAGTATATCAACGGCTATGTTGGACACCGATGAGATGGCAAGGAATATGAATGGTGTTCTCGAGTCGCCCAGCGCGGAGAATATTCCTGTCGCTATGTTGTAGAAGAACAAAAATGGCACGCCCAATATGTATATGTTCAGATAAGTAAGCGAATCCCTCATCAGCTCATCCGGGGTGTCAATAAGCGCCAGCAGTCTCTCGCCAAGCAAGAATCCAACCAGCATGAGAACCGCCACAAGTACCGCGCTTGCTATGAGAGTAGTCCAGACCGCAGTCTTCATCTCGCTGTATTTCTTTGCCCCGAACAGCTGGGATACTATGACCGAACAGCCTATATTGCATCCAAATGCAAATGCTATGAAAATAAGTGTTATCTCATAGCTGTTGCCGACCGCCGCCAAAGCATTTTCTCCTATGAACTGCCCCGCCACAAAGCTGTCCGCTATGTTATAGAGCTGCTGAAATATCACACTTCCGAAAAGTGGCAGGCAGAATCTCCAAAGCACGGATTCAGGCCTTCCCACAGTAAGATCTTTGTTCACATTTTTCCCTTCTTTTCTATAATTTACTCCTGTTTTCGGTTTTATTCTAAACTCGTTCACCCGGCATTACAATAGGCAAAATAGTAAACATCTTCAGCTGAGCACCCGTTTTTTTGTACTTATTCCCATATATTATCTATCATGTTATGCATATAAAAACGGCAGTACATGCCGAGATAGACATATACTGCCGGGTCTTTTTATGTTTTATGTTTCTTGGTAATTACAGTATATCTATGTATTCCCCTGACAATGCCTTGTTCATGGATCTGACAGCACAGAACTTACCGCACATACTGCATGTATCGCTGTACTCGTCATCAGGCTTTCTGCTGTCCCTGATCTCCTTTGCAGTCTCAGGATCTATGGCACATGCAAACTGTGCATCCCAGTCGAGGACACGTCTCGCATCCGCCATCTTGTCATCTATATCCCTCGCTCCAGGTATCCCCTTTGCTATATCTGCCGCATGGGCTGCTATCTTGGATGCGACGATTCCCTGCTTAACATCGTCTACATTTGGCAGGGCCAGGTGCTCTGCAGGTGTGACGTAACAGAGGAATGCTGCTCCATTCATGGCTGCGACTGCTCCGCCTATGGCACTTGTGATGTGATCGTATCCCGGTGCTATATCTGTGACAAGAGGTCCAAGTACGTAGAATGGCGCTCCCATACAGAGTGTCTTCTGAACTTCCATATTGGCTGCGATCTGATTGAGTGGCACATGTCCAGGGCCCTCAACCATAACCTGTACGTTATGATCCCACGCGCGCTTTGTCAGTTCTCCAAGTCTGACAAGCTCCTCTATCTGACATACATCCGTTGCGTCCGCAAGACATCCCGGACGACATGCATCTCCAAGTGATACTGTCACATCGTATTCCTCGCATATATCAAGGATCTGATCAAAATACTCGTAGAACGGATTCTCGTTACCAGTCATGGTCATCCATGCAAATACAAGACTGCCGCCACGGCTGACTATATTCATCTTTCTCTTGTGTTTCTTGATCTGTTCGATCGTCTTTCTTGTTATTCCGCAGTGGAGAGTCACGAAGTCAACTCCATCCTCCGCGTGGAGACGTACCACATCGATGAAATCCTGTGCTGTCAGTGTCGCAAGGTCTCTCTGATAGTGGATAACGCTGTCATATACCGGCACAGTTCCTATCATGGCCGGACACTCTGAAGTGAGCTTCTGTCTGAACGGCTGTGT
>CAKQQK010000155.1:0-3540 GCA_934270935.1 uncultured Coprococcus sp.
CTTCCGCCTGAGAGCTCAGGAAGTCTCTCCATCTTCAGGTACGCCAAAGAATCGGCACCTATGATCTTGCATATATCATCTACAGACCTGTTGTATGCTATGAGCTGCTCTCTGTCCGGAATATCAGTTCCAAAGTAGCATGGATACAGGAATGGAGGTGAACTGATCCTTACATGAACCTCAGTTGCTCCTGCCTCCCTGAGCATGCCTACTATTCTGTCACTCGTAGTTCCACGAACTATAGAGTCATCTATCATTATGACACGCTTGCCATTTACAGCCTCCTTAAGGACGTTCAGCTTGACACGCACGCTGGACTCTCTCTGGCTCTGCTGTGGCTTTATGAATGTTCTTCCCACGTATCCATTCTTGACAAATGCCGATCCATATGGAATACCCGATTCAAGTGAATAGCCCATGGCCGCTGCATTTCCCGATTCAGGAACGCCAACTACCACATCAGCGTCAACCGGGCTGTCCTTTGCAAGACATCTTCCAGCTGTGATACGCGAATCGTACACAGACATTCCATCTATGACTGAATCAAGTCTCGCAAAGTATATATACTCAAATATACATCTTGCATGCTGCTCCTGGCACATGTTCTTGTACGACTGGATTCCGTACTCAGGTGATATGGTTACAACCTCTCCAGGCTCCACATCCCTGACAAATTCGGCACCAATGGTATCGAGCGCACAGCTCTCAGATGCCAGTATGTATGCGTTATCACGCTTTCCTATACAAAGCGGTCTGAAGCCAAATGGGTCTCTGGCTCCGATGAGCTTTCTAGGGCTCATGATGACAAGTGAATATGATCCCCTTACTTTCTTGAGCGCTCTTGTGACAGCCTCCTCAACGGAACCGCACTTAACTCTCTCCCTGGCTATATGGTAAGCTATTACCTCAGAATCTATGGTCGTCTGGAATATAGCGCCTGTGAGCTCCAGCTCACGTCTAAGTTCAGGAGCATTTACCAGATTTCCGTTGTGTGCAAGTCCCAGAGTTCCCTTTACATAATTGAGAACCAGTGGCTGTGCATTCTCTATAGTGCTGGCACCGGCTGTTGAATATCTCACATGACCAACGCCGATATTCCCCTTTAGCTTGCTCAGTGAATCAGGTGTGTACACCTCATTCACAAGACCCATGCCCTTTAAGGAGCTGACCTTGCCCTTAGGACCGGCAGTGTCTGACACCGCTATACCGCAGCTTTCCTGCCCACGGTGCTGCAATGCAAACAGACCATAGTAGATCGTGTTCGCCACATCATTTCCATCGAAATCATAGATACCGAAGACTCCGCACTCCTCGTGCATCTCATCCTCGTCATAATAATGGGATCTTAAACATTCGTTCATAAATATATGCCTCTCATGTTATATTATTGTAACTGTCACGGTCACATATTTCTCATCGCAAGTTTGGTGACAGTCATATCTTTCGCCACATAAAACTTTATCTGTTTTGCCACAACATGTCAACAGATAAATTCTATCATTTTCAGGTTGATGCCCCATTTTTTTCATGCATTTTCACCAACAGTGGTGTATTTCGCAAGTATTTGTCTATTTGAACTTGAGAAAATCCACATATCTTATATCATCAATTAACACAGCAACGCATGTTTTTGCCCTATAGCGCAAAATGTTTATTAAATTCAATCCCCCACCAACACGTTTGCACTATAACTCCGTTTTGATACTATAAGTCCATTTTATACTATAGCTCCATTTTGCACTGTAACTCCGTTTGCACTGTAACTCCGTTTGCACTATAGCTCCGTTTGCACTATAACTCCGTTTTGATACTATAATTCAGAGATTCCTACTTCCAGCATAAATAATATAGAATATATAATTTTATCTTTTTCAAGATTTATTTCATTTAACAATACAAAATTTTCACTTAAAGCACAAAAAAAGCCAAAAAGATACAATTTTTTGAATGTTTGTATCTTTCCGACTCATATTTGTCTATAAGAGAGAATATTTTATCTTTTTCAGAAATTTTCTCACAAAAGCGCCAATGTCCGCCAGCAAGTATCCAAAGAATTCCCTGATAACCTACCGGCACACATAAAAGTTTCAGTAATTACAGCAAATTCTTCCAGAATACCTCCAGAGAATTCTCTGATAGCCTTCCAGTCTCCATAAATTAATCTATGATCACCACCAAAGTACCAGGATACCTCCAAGGATTTCTCTGAAAACCTTCCGGCTCAAAAAATCCTCGGCAATCACCACAAAATCTACTCAACAGCGTATCCCTTTGCCTTTATGAGATCTACCATCTTGTATACATACTTCTCACACAGCTCATCTGTGGCTGCCTCGACCATAACTCTGATGACTGGCTCTGTACCGCTCTGTCTGAGAAGAAGTCTTCCGTCGTCTCCAAGCTCTGCTGCTATCTCATCGTTCAGTTTCAACACATCAGCATCGTTCATGACTGCATCCTTGCTTGAAACCTTTACATTCACAAGGAGCTGTGGATATATCGTCAGGCTGTTGAACAGCTCTGAGAGCTTGACTTTACGGCCAAGTATCGTCTCCATGATCATCAGTGAAGTGAGGACACCGTCACCTGTTGTTGCATATTTAGAGAAAATGATATGACCTGACTGCTCACCGCCGATGGAATGTCCGTGCTCCATCATATTCTCGAACACATACTTGTCGCCGACTGCTGTCTTCTCATAGTTGATGCCCTTCTTGTCAAGTGCCTTGTAAAGTCCAAGATTGGACATGATAGTTGTGACGATCGTATTGTTGTTCAGCTCACCCTTATCCTTCAGATAACGGCCACAGACATAGAGGATCTTGTCTCCGTCCACGATCTCACCCTTGTCGTCCACTGCAAGACATCTGTCCGCATCACCATCAAATGCAAATCCCACATCAAGTCCCTTCTCCTTGACAAATGCCTGAAGCTTATCAATGTGTGTTGAACCACAGTCCGTGTTGATGTTTGTTCCATTTGGTTCATTGTTTATGACATAAGTCTTTGCTCCGAGAGCATCATACACTGACTTTGCTACCAGATATGATGCGCCATTTGCACAGTCAAGACCGATCCTCATACCCTTGAAAGGTCTTGTAGGGATCGTGAGCAGATATCCTATATATCTGTTTCTTCCCATTGTGTAGTCAGTTGTCTTACCGATATTCTCTCTCTTTGCAAATGGTATCTCACCGAGCTCACCGTCTATATACTGCTCGATCTCATTCTCGATGGCAGCCTCAAGCTTGTAGCCCTGACCGTTGATTACCTTGATTCCATTGTCATAGTATGGATTATGACTGGCTGATATCATAATTCCGCAGTCAAAATCACCTGTGCGGACTATATAAGACACGCTAGGCGTAGGCGTTACATGCATCAGGTATACATCGGCTCCGCTGGCTGTAAGTCCTGCAACCAATGAATACTCGAACATGTAGCTTGAAAGTCTCGTATCCTTTCCGATGACAACATGAGCCTTTCCATCCTCATGCTGCTTACCATAGTAGTAGCCAAGGTATCTTCCAACCTTATAGG
>CAKQQK010000156.1:0-3456 GCA_934270935.1 uncultured Coprococcus sp.
CTCACAAACAGGATAAATGAAACAAGCGGAACCACAACAATATTTAGCAATATTGAATACGGCGGGAACTGGTAAAAATAATAAATGATAAGCGGAGTCGTCGCCAGAGATGCTGCAAGACTTACCAATATACCATCCAGTAATCTGCTTTTGATACGCACCAGACTTTTAAGGAGCGGCAGAAACACTGCCATTCCGCACACAGCGGCAAATGACAATTGAAAACCTGCATCGAGAACAATTCCCGGATCGACAAGCACCTGTATGATAAATGCCACACCTGCAGATGTAAGCATATCTGAGCTTCTGCCATACATCTGTCCGGTCATCGAAACCATCATCATGATCGCCGCCCTGAACGTCGAACTCGCCATTCCTGTCATCATACCATACAGCAAAACAACAGTCATAGCTGTAACTCCCGACACCACATACGATCCCATAAATCGGCGCAAAAGTTTGAACAGCGTCATTCCAATAATTGCTATATGAACACCGGATATTGCAAGAATATGCGCAATTCCATTCACCTGAAAAAGTCTCTTTGTATCTTTATCCATCCCCGATTTGTCACCGAGAAGCATCGCCTTGACCACCGATGAATCAGCATCTGAAAAACATTTTTCCAGCGCCTTTCCTGCCTTGATTCTGAACTCATACAGCATATGCCGTATCAGACTGTATCTGTCTCCCAAACTTTTTATAACCACATCATTGCCAATTATATATATCCCTTTATTAGCATAATATTTCCTGGCATCAAATTCCCCCTGATTAGTCGCTTCATCAGGTCTGGCAAGATCAGCACCCAGCTCCAGCCTTTTGCCAACCATAAGCTTATCTACATCATCCATGTACAACAGCACTTTCATCTTGCCTGTATATGTATATATGGACCCGGCTACTTCCATTTCTATCCGGCTGGCACTCACATATACCTGCCATCCCTGCCCACTCTCCCTGATATCACTGACAGTGCACCACACATTACCTTCTGTTTTTTCATCCAGATATCCCGCAAACTTCATTTGTCTTTGAAGTCTGGTCACATTCATATAACCGATCACCGCCACCATAATGAATATGGCCACGACCGCTGACATATAAAAAGAAGCTGCCCCCCTTTTACCAAATGACACTGATAAAACCGGTGCAGCCATGATAATAAGACCTGCCACTATAACTGAATGTCCAGTCACCAATGCATACGCCTCTCCAAGCGCAAAGCAAACTGCTATCCAGAATAACGGTCTTTTTATTTTATTGTCCTCCTAATTAATCTAATCTGCCTGTACATAGGAATAATTCACTGTAAAATTCTTACTGAGATCAATACTATTCAGCCTGTCGTTTGTATTTGCGGCCACTATCTTCACAGAGTCAACGATCTCCAGTCTTGCCAGAGAATCAACTATGGAATATATAAGTATCTCATCATCCACTCCGTCCGTTCCCTGAACAAAAGCTTCGTTGAATGTTACTGTACATTCCCCATCTGCTGTCTCCACACTCTTTACAACAGTCTTTGAATTGAATGGGATCACAGTCCCATCGTAATTTGTCTTCAGGCAATCCATAACCTGTTCCTCAAGAGTCTCAGCTGAGGAATAATCAAGTATGACCGTTCTCTCAACAAGATGCTGTCCTGTGCTGTCCGGCAGATATATCTTTGTCTCTATCTCAGAATTCATGATGTCACTCATATCTGCAAATGAATCCTCTGTAAGTTCCTCTTTCACAACATTTGATTCATTTACAAGATCCACCATCTCAAATATAACCGTGTCAACGGAGTCAACCTGACACAATGTCTTCACAAATGCAGCCTTACTGAGAACCATCGAATAGGAGTTTGTCATCTCCCAGTCAACGCTGAATATAAGGTTAAGCGTACCATTTCCATCAAATGTATATCTCTGATAAGTCATTCCATGCGGCACCGGCATAACCGAGTCAGAACCGTTCCCCTCCATCAGGTCAGCCATGATCATATCTATGACATTCTCTGTGGAAGACATCTTGTCCAGCTTTATCTTCTTTGGTTGGTAGCCTGTAAAGTCCGAATTGACATAATATAGTAGATATTCACCTGTCTTCAGGCTTGAAATCTCTGAATCACCCTGAACCACATCTTCTCCGCAACCGGTCACTGTCACTGCCATGCACACGCACACGACAATCACCAATATTCTTTTTATCTTATCCAACATCGCAACCCTTTCACTGCTGTAGATCGATAGGTATCTTCACCGTAAATGTCGTACCCTTTCCCGGTTCACTATATACATTTATCGTACCCTTGTGCAGAATAATAATATTCTTGGTTATGGCAAGGCCGAGACCTGTTCCTCCGGTATCACGGCTTCTCGCTTTATCAACCCTGTAAAATCTTTCAAATATATGATTTATACAATCCTCAGGAATACCAACTCCAGAATCTGCCACCTTTATATAGAAGTTCCTGTGATCTGCATTCAGTGATACCTTGATCCAGCCACCATCAATATTGTATTTTATACCATTCTCTATCAGATTTGATATTGCAAGAGTGAACTTCACTTTATCAATATTCGCATGAATATCCCTGAAACTCTCAAATGACAGATCTATGCTTCTCTTCTCCGCAAGAGGCTTAAGTCTCTTCAATATCAGCTCCATGAACTCATTCATGTCCACACTCTCTCTGTTGAGACTGTCAGGTCCTTTGTCCGTCTTGACAAGGGTCAGAAGGTCACTGATGATCTCGGCCTCCCTGTCTATCTCCTGAACTATATCCTCCATGAACTCTCTGTACATCTCAGCCGGCACATTGTCCTGTGTGAGAAGGGATTCAGAGAGCACCTTCATGGATGTGATAGGTGTTTTAAGTTCATGCGACACATTTGACACAAATTCCTGACGTGACTCTTCAAGAAGCTGCGCTTTGTTAAATATGTCATTTATATCTTTCGTGAGCTCTCTAGTCTCACGGAACATTCCATCCTGGCTCATCTGCTCAAGGCTTCCACCCTTCATGCCTTCAATCTTTACACGCACGCTGTTCACATCTCTGACGGAAAGCTTGGCAATGAAAAATGCTGCTACAATCCCAAGTATAAGTGCTATAGCCAACAGGTATGTGGCACTTGTCATCATATGCGTCTGACTTGCTGAGATAGTCTCTTTGGGAACAGCCATAACTGCAACCGCATCGGTATATCCCTCGCCATTTATCACTGGAATTATCTTCTTATACACATCATCCAGATCATATACCAGTCCATCTTTCTCGCCGTTCATCACGTCAAATATCCCATCATCAATGACATACCTGCCATCAGCTTTGCCATATGAATCAAATAATACCCTGTATCCAGTATCTACCACTAATATACGCCCTGACAGTGAATAAGCCATGGTCTTTATCTCGCCCACGGCTTTATTCTCATCACCATCTGAATTGTACCTGTTGACCAC
>CAKQQK010000157.1:0-3433 GCA_934270935.1 uncultured Coprococcus sp.
CCTAGTATAACACAATATGCAGCACTTTTGTGCTGCATATTATCTAAAAATTATGTTGTTTTGATTATTTATGCAAATTACATATACAAACTGATATTTATCACTGATCCGTTACCTATTATACATAATAAATAACGTGCCCATCAGCTACACAATTGTATTATACTATTGAAAATCTCCCAAATGTAACTTTTGCGCTACCAATGAGGTAAAACCTGCCCAAATGCCGCTGCTAATGACATCAAACCGCTCAAATGCCGCTGCTAATGACATCAAACCGCCCAAAGACCTCATGTATACATTTGCAATATATCTGCCACGTTTACCTCAACTTTCCCTTCAGGACCTCAATACCCTTCTGGTACTGGCTATCATTCTTGCCCTGGAAATCCTCATAAGTATAATCATCAGGAAGCTCAACCTCTATGTCAGGGGCAACTCCCTTTTTGTGTATATCATTTCCATCATGTGTGAAATACTTCTGGGTTGTGAGTTTTACTGCAGAACCATCACCGAGAGGAATAACACTCTGAACAATTCCCTTTCCATAAGTATTTGTTCCTACAACAGTTGCTGCTCCAAATTCTTTGAGAGCTGATGTCAGGATCTCAGATGCACTTGCACTGTAAGCATTTGTCAGGACTACCATAGGCATATCGAGCTGTTCATCATCTGTCGACTTGAACTCTTCCTCAGTCTCTCCATTCTTATTCTTTATCGATACGATAACCCCTTCAGGGAGAAGGTAATCACATATATTTACAACCGATGTGAGCATTCCGCCCGGATCACTTCTGACGTCGATCATCAGCGCCTGCATGCCATCCTTCTTAAGCTCCTCTACAGCATCCTTGAAGAGTTCATCTGTATTGTCTATGAACTGAGTTATTCTGACATAACCGATCTTGTCATCTATCATAAATGAAGATACTGTACTGTACTCAACTATCTCCCTTGTAATAGTGACATCATGATAAGCCTTATCTTTCTCTCTGTACAGCTTCAGTGTTACATCTGTTCCCGCCTCGCCTCTTATAAGTGACACAAGGTAATCCAAATCGTCGTCTGTCATAATCTCATGATCATCAATCTGTACGATTATATCATCAGGCTGTATATCAACTTTTTCAGCAGGGGCACCTTCAAGTATATTGACAGCCCTCACATATCCGGTATCCTCATCCTTACTTACAGTGACTCCGATTCCGGCATACTCACCCGAATCATCCTCCTGAAGTTTTGCATATTCTTCCTTTGTATAATACTCAGCATAAGGATCATCAAGAGCCTCCACCATGCCTTTATACAATCCATCCTGAAGAGTCTCATCATCTGTATCATAATAATAGTAATTGTCGATGATATTCTCTATCTTCGATGTCTTGTCAAGTACGTCACTTGTGATGACATTGCCATCATAATTGACTTTTTTTGAGCTTCCACCGCTCTCGCCAATCTTGCTGCTGAAAACTCCAGCCGAGCCACATCCGGCCATACCTGCGATACCGCAAGCAAATGCAGCAACCACAGCCACTCTTCTTATACTGGTCTTCTTGTTGATCTTCATGTCGTTATCTCCTAACATATTCTCACATCCGGCTCAGGCAAATACGCCATCCGCCATAAATTTTACTGTCCAAGGAAATCATGCGGATTCACATAAGTTCCATCTATAGACACGCCGAAATGACAATGTGGTCCGGTGGACACACCTGTACTTCCAGCCTTTGCTATCACCTGACCCTTTACAACCTTCTCACCAACATTCACACACAACTGTGAATTGTGCATATATACTGTGCATATACCATCATAGTGACTGATCATGACCATATTGCCACCGCCACCATTGTACGATGCCAGAATAACTGTTCCATCCTCGGCAGCCACGATATCTGTTCCATAAGCACATCCTATATCAAGCCCCTGGTGATACGTACTGGCTCCAGCCGTCGGTGCATCTCTGTAACCAAACTCATCTGTTATAACGCCGCCTGTTGATACTGGCCACATAAATCTTCCAGCGTATTTTGATGTATCATACACCTTACCGTCAGGTGTATATACACTACCTGCTCCCGCCTTTCCAGCCTCCTGTCTCGACAGCTGAGCTATGAGTTTCTCTGCCGCTTCTCTCTGAGCGGTGAATTTGGCCATCAAAGACTTCTGAGCCTCTATGTCATCATCATATACACTTAGCTGCTCCTGTTTCTGATCTATAAGTGCCTGAAGCTGCGTCTGATTGTTTTGAAGGTCAGTCTTGAGTGATTCGACCTGTCTTAAATCTGCCTGAAGATCACTCTCATACTGTGCTATCTCGTCCTTAGTCTTTACCAGCTTTGCCAGCTGTTTCTGGTCATACTCAGATATCTGATCTATATACTCAGATTTGTTAAGTATGTCACTGAAAGACAGTGAAGACAACAAAGCATCCACATACTCAACTTCACCTTCCTCGTATAAGTACTGAATTCTCTGCTTCATAGCCTCATACTGTACATCCTCTGCCTTCTGAGCTTCATCAAGTTTCTTCTGGGTCTCATCTATCTCCTGCTTTAGCTCATCAGACTGGTTTTCCTGTTTGGTTATCTGAGTCTGTATCTCTGTGGCCTGTGCATCAAGATCTGCAACCTCCTGGACTATCTTGTTCTGCTGTGCTTCCAGCGAGTCAAGAACGCCTTTTGCCTCTTTTTCATTTTCCTTTGCCTCGTTCTTCTGATCCTCGGCCTCCTGTTTTGTCATAGCGTGCACTACACTGTCACTGTCCCCCGTGGAAAAAGTGGCAACACATCCCATAGCAACACATCCAGCCACGACAAATGCCGTCTTTTTTATGTTAGCTTTAGTAATCCATCTCTTCTTCATATCCACTACTCCTTGTCACCCCAACTATCAAAACAACAAGTATCCCCTTAAGCTGAAATAGTCAATATATCCGGCTCTGTCACACTCTGATATGCTTTCTGGTTGTCAGTATACTTCCAACCAGACCAACGCCTACTCCAAGTATGAGTCCCACCGGGATGAGTGTCTTGAACAGATCCTGCTGGCTCACAAATGCGAACAAAGTCGTCACAACCTTGAATCTACCCGCAACATAAGTCAGTATCTTGTCATACATATAATACAGAAGAACCAATGGTATAGCCGATCCCACGGCACCTATGATGACACCCTCTATGATGAACGGAGCTCTGACAAATACATTCGTAGCTCCTATCAGCTTCATGATTCCTATCTCTTCCTTGCGCACCGTTATTCCTATGGTGATCGTATTACTTATCAGGAATATAGATACCAGCATCAGTATGACAACTATTCCTATGGACGCATATCCGACAAGTGACGATAATGTGGATATACTGTCCGCAGTCACATCTGAACTCTTGACCTTACGCACACCCGAAAGTCCCTGTGCAAACGCCACAAACTC
>CAKQQK010000158.1:0-3394 GCA_934270935.1 uncultured Coprococcus sp.
GTTCCTGGGATGATGAGCTGTGGAGACTGGGCGGGACAGGCTTTGAGCCAGAATAAAAATCTCAGGCAGCTTGTGATAGTGGGGCCGCCGGAGAAAGATATAGATCAGACTTTGGAAAGTTACAATGGGAGTCAGAGCGGAAGATTGTTGATATTTTCTGCCGAAGACCTGCATGGTGGTCTGTTTGAGAATAAGCTGAAACTTATCAGAACAGATCTGCCTCTGTACATATCTATAGACAAGGACGTCCTCGGAACAGAGGATTGTGAGACAAATTGGAGTCAGGGAAATATGTCAATTGGCGGGCTGGAACGCCTGCTAGGTGTCTTTCTTGGCGGTCAGGGTGAAGAAATAAATTCTGACGCTTGTCGTAATGATGAAAGATATGCCGGTGATATAAGACATTCAAGAATATTGGGCGTTGATATATGCGGAGAGATTCAGACGGATATTCCGGTTCCGGAGTATCTTGAGGCGGAGGAGAAGAATGAGAAGGTCAATATCGAACTGTTTCGGTTTATATCGGAGCATGTGAAGAAATTCAGATAGTATTAGATGTAACATTTGTATACAATTATGAGTTTGATTAGTAAAATGTGGAAAAAGGGAAACTAACAATAAGAAAATTAGAAAGTGTAAGGTGAAAATATGGAGGAGATTCAAAAGCATCTGTTTGAACTACAGGATATGGAATACAGAGATTTTCACAGCAGGCTTATGCCAGACATCGCCAAGGAGACGGTAATAGGCATAAGAGTTCCAATGCTCAGAAAATATGCAAAGAGTATAGCTGGAACAGAACTGTCAGAAAAGTTTATAAAAGAACTTCCACACCGTTATTATGAGGAGAACAATCTCCACATGATGCTCATAACCGGGATAAAGGATTATGAAAAATGTCTTTCAGAGATAGAGAGATTCCTTCCTTATATAGACAATTGGGCGACCTGTGATTTCCCTGCACCGAAGTGTTTTGAAGATCACAAGGAAGAATTGCTGCCGGTCATTAAGCGCTGGATCGCCTCAAGCGAGACCTATACTGTACGGTATGGAATAGGAATGCTCATGAGGCTTTATCTCGATGAGGACTTTGATCCTGAGTATGTGCGGCTTGTGGTAGGAGTCAAGTCCGATGAGTATTATGTCAACATGATGATTGCATGGTACATGGCGACAGCACTGGCAAAGCAGTGGGATGCGGTCATTCCATATATAGAAGATCATTGCATGTCCGACTGGGTTCACCGAAAGACGATACAGAAGGCGGTGGAGAGTTACCGCATAACGGACGAGCAGAAGAAATATCTTAAGGGATACAGGTAATTACATAATTGCAACACAAGAAAGGAAAAATACACATGACAACAAGAGAGGAAGTTCTGGCATATGGTCTCTCATTTCCGGATACTTACCAGGAGGCTCCATTTCACGATCAGAACTGGCAGCTTGTGAGAGTCAAGGGAAGTAAGAAAGCATTTCTATGGACATATGAGAGGAATGGATATATCAACCTGAACGTTAAAGCAGATTCAGAGTCGCTGGATTTCTGGAGACAGGCATTTGAATCAGTTATACCTGGATGGCATCAGAATAAGGAGCACTGGAATACGATCATACTTGATGGAAGTGTGCCCGATGATGCGGTGAAGCAGATGATAGCGGAGAGCTATGACATAGTTACATACAGCCCGACAAAGAGGATCTATGATGCGGTGAAGAAGATACCGAAGGGGTGTGTTGCAACCTATGGTCAGGTAGCTGAGCTGGCAGGGGATAGAAAGATGGCGAGGGCGGTCGGAAATGCGCTCCACAAAAATCCGGATCCTGAGAATATTCCGTGTTACCGCGTGGTGAATTCCAAGGGCGAGCTGGCGGGAGCGTTTGCATTTGGCGGGGCAGATGTCCAGGCAGAACGGCTCAGAGCGGATGGTATAGAGGTCGAGAATGACCGTGTTGATCTAAAAAGATATGGAATAAAAATTTGAGATGGCATGAATACAGACAGGAAGGCAATACAAAAATATGACAACCGATAACACAAGGACAAACGAAAATCAGAATAACCCGCTTGGATATGAGAATGAGGCGCATCTGCTCACAAGATTTGCCATACCATGTATCATATCCATGCTGGTGACCGCGCTTTACAATATAGTCGACCAGATATTTATAGGACACGGCGTAGGAATGTTGGGAAATGCTGCGACAAATATAGCATTTCCTCTGTCCACGGCGTGCACCGCCATATCGCTTCTTCTTGGAATAGGAAGTGCGACCAGCTTTTCACTGAAGCTCGGTGCTGGGGATGAGAAGAAGTCTGCGGAGGCGGCGGGAAATGGGATTTGTCTCATGGCGATATTCGGTGTGGTACTTTTCTTTGTGACAACTGTATTTCTGACACCAATGCTTGAGGCGTTTGGCGCAACTGACAAAGTCCTGCCATTTGCGCAGGAGTATACAAGGATCACGGCGATAGGTTTTCCGTTCCTGATAGCGAATACCGGGATGAGCAAGCTCATCATGGCGGATGGAAGTCCGAGATATTCTATGATATCCATGCTGGCCGGGGCCATCATAAATACTATACTTGACCCAATACTGATATTTGGACTAGACATGGGGATGCGCGGTGCGGCTCTGGCAACCATCACAGGGCAGATCATATCATTTGCCATAAGTCTCAGATATATGTTCCATTTCAAGACAATAAAGCTAACAAGAGAAAGTTTTGTTATGCGAGGAGAGACCTGCGGCAATATATTCAGATTCGGTGCGTCGGCGTGTTTCAATCAGATAGCCATGGCGATAGTCCAGGTTGTCATGAACAATACTTTGTCAAGATACGGAGCACAGTCGGTGTATGGAGGAGACATACCTATTGCGTGTTCAGGAATAATAAGTAAAGTCAACATGATATTTATGGCTATAGTCATAGGAATATCCCAGGGAACCCAGCCGATCATAGGTTTCAACTATGGCGCAGGAAAGTACAGGAGGGTGAGAAAGACTTATCTTCTGGCGCTGGCAGCAGCATCAGCCCTGTCGGTTGTGGCGTTTGTGGCATTCCAGTTGTTCCCAAGACAGATCATCAGCGCATTTGGAGAGGGAAGCGAACTGTACTTCCAGTTTTCCGAGAGATATTTCAGGATATACATGTTCCTGACCATCGTAAATGGAATCCAGCCGGTGACTTCAAATTTCTTTAACTCCATAGGCAAGGCAAAACTTGGCGTGTTCATGTCGCTCACAAGACAGATACTCTTTCTGCTGCCTCTCATCATCATATTCCCTATATTCATGGGAATTGATGGTGTCATGTATGCGGGACCGATAGCGGATGGAATAACTGCGATTGTCTGCGGTGTGTTTACGGTGAGGGAACTTAAGGAACTTT
>CAKQQK010000159.1:0-3331 GCA_934270935.1 uncultured Coprococcus sp.
AAAGGAAGTAGAGATATGGCAGAAGATAAGAATAAATACATCTTATCGATTCAAGGCATGAGCAAATCATTCGGCAGAAATAAGGTCCTTAACCATATTAATTTGAATGTTAAACCTGGTTCAATCATGGGACTTATGGGTGAGAATGGTGCCGGTAAATCGACAATGATGAAGTGTCTCTTCGGAACCTATCAGAAGGACGAAGGAACAATAATATTAGATGGAAAAGAAGTAAATTTCTCTGGCCCTAAGGATGCACTTGAGAATGGAGTTGCGATGGTTCATCAGGAGCTTAATCAGTGTCTTGAGAGAAGCGTTGTTGACAACCTGTTTCTTGGACGTTATCCAAAGAACTCTCTTGGAGTTATTGATGAGGGCCGTATGAAGAAGGAAGCTTCAGACTTGTTCAGAAAGCTGGGTATAACGGTCAATCTTACACAGCCGATGAAGAGGATGTCAGTTTCCCAGAGACAGATGTGTGAGATCGCAAAGGCTATCTCGTACAATTCTAAGGTAATCGTACTTGATGAGCCTACATCATCACTGACAGCACCAGAGGTTGCAAAGCTTTTCAAGATGATGAGACAGCTCAAGGAGCAGGGAATTTCCCTGATCTACATCTCACATAAGATGGATGAGATATTCGAGATCTGCGATCAGATATCAGTTCTCCGAGATGGTAGTCTGGTCATGACAAAGGACAGCAAGGACACCAACATGAACGAACTTATATCAGCCATGGTTGGTCGTTCGCTTGATAACAGATTCCCACCGGTCGACAATACACCGGGTGAGACGATTCTCTCAGTACAGGGACTCTCCACAAAGTATGCACCAAAGCTCCAGAACATCACATTTGATGTGAAGAAGGGTGAGATATTCGGCCTCTATGGTCTGGTTGGTGCAGGCCGTACAGAGCTTCTGGAAACTATATTTGGTATTCGTACAAGAGCAGCAGGAAATGTAATGTATGGTGGCAAGATCATGAACTTCACTGGTCCAAAGGATGCTATGGATCACGGATTTGCCCTTATCACTGAGGAGAGAAAGGCAAATGGTCTCTTCCTCAAGGCAGATATCACCTTCAATACCACCATTGCAAATATGAACCACTACAAGAGCGGCGTGGCACTGTCACACGACAGCATGGTTCGTGCCACAGCTGAGGAGATCAAGGTCATGCATACCAAGTGTATGGGACCTGACGATATGATCGCCAACCTGTCCGGTGGTAACCAGCAGAAGGTTATTTTCGGAAAATGGCTTGAGCGTTCACCAAATGTATTCATGATGGATGATCCTACAAGAGGTATCGATGTAGGAGCCAAGTATGAAATATATGAACTTATAATCAACATGGCAAAGCAGGGCAAGACTATCATAGTTGTCTCCTCTGAGATGCCGGAGATCCTGGGTATCACAAACCGTATAGGTGTTATGTCAAATGGACACCTTGCCGGAATTGTAAATACCAAGGAGACTAATCAGGAAGAATTGTTAAGACTTAGTGCTAAATATTTGTAATAGAGAGGAGCATGGATATGGCAGATAAAAATATGATCCTTTCGGCTGACGCAGAGGAAAAACTCCTTAAGCCGATTGATGAATATGTTGGAAAGATACAGGCTCAGATCGATGAACTTCGAGTTGATGGATCTGACAAGGTTCGTAGTCTGAAGAACCATATAGCTATCGCAAAGGAAGATAAGAATTTATCAAAGGAAGAAAAGGATAGCATAATCGCAAAGGATAAGGCAGCCCTGGAGAAGGCAAAAGCAGTTGAGACAGCCAACAAGGATAAGGTTGCAAAGCTTATCGCTGATGCAGAGGGATATCTTAAGGAGCATTATGACAGTGAGTACTACAGTAAGGTAGTTGCAAGCTGCGAGGCTGAGAAGGCAGCAGAAAATGAGTCCTATGAGAGAGTAAAGGCAACACTCAAGACAGAGCATGAGCAGGCACTTGCAAAGCTCTCTGATCCGGAAGAAATCAAGGACGAGAAATATGTATACAAGAACAAGCTCTTTGATGCGCAGATGACACATGAGTCAAGACTTCAGGAGATCAAGGACAGAAAGCATGATGCATTTTCACACAAGTATCATCTGATAGATCTCCTTAGAATGTCCAAGTACACATTCATGCAGAGCAGAGCACAGAAATTTGAGAATTACAAGTACACATTCAACACAACACAGTTCCTCTATAAGAATGGTCTGTATATAGTAATCGTGTTGATATTCATTGCACTTTGTATCATCACTCCAATTGTGAAGAACACACAGCTCCTCACAGTTACCAATATACTGAACATACTTCAGCAGGCATCACCTAGAATGTTCCTGGCACTCGGCGTTGCGGGACTTATCCTCCTGACCGGTACCGATCTTTCGATAGGACGTATGGTTGGTATGGGTATGGTTACAGCTACCATTATCATGCACAACGGTGCAAATACAGGTGGTGTGTTCGGACACATATTTGATTTCTCAAGTATGCCGGTTGTAGGAAAAGCATTATTTGCACTTGTTGCATGTATTATCCTCACAACAGTATTTTCAAGTATTGCAGGTTTCTTCATGGCGAAGTACAAGATGCATCCGTTCATTTCGACAATGGCGAACATGCTGATAATCTTCGGACTTGTAACATATGCGACAAAGGGTGTTTCATTTGGTGCTATTGATTCAGCAATACCAAATATGTTCATCCCAACAATAGGAAACTTCCCAACTATTATCATTTGGGCAGTAGTTGCTGTAGTAGTAGTATGGTTCATCTGGAACAAGACTACATTTGGTAAGAATCTGTACGCTGTAGGTGGAAACCCAGAGGCAGCAGCAGTTTCAGGTATATCAGTATTTAAGGTAACACTTGGCGCATTCATCCTTGCCGGTATCCTTTACGGATTCGGATCATGGCTTGAGTGTAACAGAATGGTTGGTTCAGGTAGTGCAGCTTATGGACAGGGCTGGGATATGGACGCCATAGCAGCCTGCGTTGTTGGTGGTGTTTCATTCACAGGTGGTATCGGTAAGATTTCCGGTGTTGTAACTGGTGTTCTTATCTTCACATCACTTACCTACTCACTTACAATTCTTGGTATTGATACAAACCTTCAGTTCATATTCGAAGGTATCATCATCCTTGCCGCTGTAACTCTTGACTGTCTCAAGTATGTACAGAAGAAGTAAGGAATAATAAATTAACTCTCACAAAACCTTTATATAAAAGCCGCTCGGATCGTCTGCAGGATGGATTGAGCGGCTTTTTTCATAAGGAGGGGCCCGCATAAGCGGGAGGATTCCTTGTGAAGTGCACGAAGTGCACG
>CAKQQK010000160.1:0-3224 GCA_934270935.1 uncultured Coprococcus sp.
AGTGCATCCTTACTGCTGCCCTTGCTTCCATCACCGCCGCCACATGCGCACAGTGAAAATGCTGTTGCTGCTGCAAGCCCTACTGCTACAGCTTTCTTCATTGTTCTTCTCATAAAACCTTCCTCCTTTTTACATCCCCAGCAGAATTTTTGACACCCACATTCTTTATCATACCCTGAATTCTGTGCCCTATTCTGCCGGTCTGCCGGTTTGCCTTACGGCATCTGTGTGCTTTCTATGGTTGAATTATAAAATTTCTGTGAAACTTTTTACATGGAAAAATGTCAAAATATCATGGGTTTTTGTCACTAATGTATATTTTTAAGTTGTTATCTGTCCTTTTTTTGTGCTATTTTATGGTAAAATGTAGAATGCATATGGCAAATTGTAAAACTTGCTATATTATGGTGTGTGTTTTTGTGCTATAGTTAATTCGTATTATCCAGGCCGTTATCAATGGCTGCGTTTGTAATACTATTTTACATAATATCAGGAGGGAACTTATGAACATATTCAGCAGTGATGGCTGGTTTGCCAGAGTATTTGGTACAATAGGTGATATTATAGTAGTTAATATTCTCTTTATACTATGCAGTATTCCTGTTTTCACCATGGGAGCATCCATGAGTGCCATGTATTATACGTTACTAAAAAAGCAGCGCACAGGAGAATACGGCGGGGTTGTAAAACTTTTCTTCAAAGGATTTAAGGACAACTTCAAGAAATCAACGATTGCATGGATTTTGTTTCTGGTCGTGTCATTTATATTCACATTGGACTTTAATCTTTTTGGCAAAGGTGGTCCCCAGGAGAATAAAATCATGTACTATACCAGTGTGATACTTTTTATATTGATATGTTTTATTGCAATTTACCTGTTTCCTGTTATAAGCGCATTTGAGAACACATTAAAGAATCTTATAATACAGTCCATATTCATGGCAGCCAAGAATTTTATATTTACCATTATTATAATGATACTGTATACACTTCCTGTATACTTCCTGCTTGCAAGTCCGCAGATATTTATGGTCGGTATCTTCATATTTATTGCTTGCGGATTTGGACTGATAGCATATATTTCATCATTCATGTTTATAACGGCATTTTCCCCTTACCTTGAGGATATCACAAAGCAATACACAGATGACGATCCAGACTCATGGATGAAACCTATAGAAGCTTCAGACAATGCAGAACTTCTAACAAGCGATGATAAACAGACGGATTTAGATAAATCTGGTTCAGATAAAACGGATCCAAAATAAAATCAAAAACAACTGAACTGAAAAAACAGGATATGCATTCCACAGCCATACATATGGCATATGAAATGCATATCCTGTTTTTATTCATCAATATCGTAAATATAACTCCGGGCTTTCCGTCCATCTAAAGCAGAGATGCCTCATGTCCACCCTTTGCATCAGTCTTCTCAAGCTCTATCTCAAGATTCCTGAACGACTTCGGGCTCATTCCAAACTTCTGCTTAAATGCTTTGGAAAACGAAAGAGAATCCTCATAACCACACTGATATGCGATTATGTTTATCTGTTCCTTTGAAGATCTGAGCATGCTGGCCGCCTTCTCCAAGCGGAAATTGATCAGATACTCCTGAGGAGAAACTCCCATCTCCTTCTTAAAACTTCCCGTGAGATGACTTCTGCTTATTCCTATGAAATCCGCGATATCGTCTATCTTGATCTTATTCATGTACTTCTCTGTGATAAAATCAACGGCAGCTTTGACATATATCTTACTTGGATATTCCACATTGTCCGTCTGCTTTTCATCTGCTGCATTATCCTCCATAATAGTCGCAAATAAAAGCATGAGGGCACTCTGTCTCTTCACCTCGTTTATCCTGGTGATCTGACTGAGCTGAAGCATTCTGTCTATACACTCGGTACACGTATCCATCTGTTCAATCTTTATAATAGGGCAATTCTTGCTGTAACCCATAGCTTCGATAAAATCTTCAGCTCTGTAACCATGAAATCCAACCCACATATAACTCCATGGATCATCATCATCTGCTCTGTATGTAGTCTCCTCTCCAGGTCTGATGATAAATGCCTGTCCCGCCTCCAGATTATAAGTCTTACCGGCCAGTGAAAAGGACCCCTTTCCCTTTTTCACTATATGGATAACATACGACTCTCTTACATAAGGGCCAAACTTCCAACCCTTAATACAGTCCTCTCTGCCACAATAGTCCAGGCTTATTGCTGTACCCCACATATATGAGTTAGACAACTGTAAATCTTCCAGACAAGTAAAGCCAACGCTGTCAGTTAAACCAACTTTCCTTACCATAACCCGTTCCTTTCTTATCTAAATCTTTGTCTCTCTACAAATACCTTACTATTTTATCACATTTCGGACAAAAAAACAAAGTGTTTTATGACCACCATCTAAGGCTTTCGATATAATAGCGTGCATTTTCAAATATACTGAATATCTGATCTGCGCAAATTCCGCTGTCTCTGAATATCTTCTGTGCAGTGTTGTCAAATACAGAAATTACAAATACCACCATGAACACAGCGGCTAAAAGTGCAAGCACCTTCATGTCACTGCTAAAAGACAGATCTTTGAACGCTGTATGTACTACCACTATAACTGCACAAAGAGAAATCACTATAAAAAGTATGTATGCCATTCCAGCTACAATATTACTTAGGAACTCAACGTTATGGAAACCGCCTGATATAAGTGCAAACAGAATACCTGCAACAAATGCTACAGTCTCATACAAGGCAAATATTCCCGTGAGGTTCATGGCCTTTGTAAAAGTCATTCCGCCTTTAAAGATTACTCCGCCTGTGAGGAACAGCGATGCTGCAATAACTCCATAACCTATAGCCAGGAAGAATATCATGTACAATGCTCTTGCAGCCGAAGGACCACCGCTCATTCCCAGTATCAAAAGTCCAAAAAATACGAACAGAAATGTCACAATGATATTAAATCCGGCGAATATCAATCCGGTTGACATGCTGTCCTTTCCAGCAATATTTTCTGCTGTTGTAGCAGGTTTACTGAACAATCCAACAAAACTCTTAAGTATATCATTGAAATCCAAACTTCCTGCCGGTCTGGACGGCTGGCCATACATCTGATTCATCTGTGGCTGGCCGTACATCCGCTGACCCATCTGTGGCTGGCCGTACATCTGCTGGCCCATCTGTGGCTGGCCGTTCATCCGCTGGCCCATCTGTGGC
>CAKQQK010000161.1:0-3150 GCA_934270935.1 uncultured Coprococcus sp.
AGCTAATAAATTCTAGATCAGAAGTACCGCCAGCTGCACCAGCGCTGACAGCCATATGAGAACCACCAGATATATCTTTGCCGCTTTTGTCATGTCGAACCTCCACACATATCCCTTTTACAACTTGTTATTATTATGTTCTACGAAAGGGATTTTATGCCTGAACAGACACAAGTTTACGCAAAGATCGTGCAAAAATCATCTGATAATCCTTCTTTCCGTTTTCCCATATTTCCATGTATACACATATGTAAGCTTCATCTTCCCGTGCTCTGACTGCCATTCAAGGTGTCCGTCTTTCATCCGAAAATCTATGCCCAGCTTGTCCGTGTCTATCTCTCCTGGCTGGTATGTTCCATCTTGACCGTCACGAGATACATCGCTGATATCAGCGACCTCACATCTCACTTTCTCTACATCCGCTTCCACCTGTGCTTTGGACATATAACCAGCCGCAGAAAACATAGCCAGATCAAAAATCACGGATACAAAGCCAGCCAAAAGTACAGTCATTATCTTCTTAAACAGATAGGTTCTTACCTTTCTGTCATCGACCGGTTCAAGCCTTCCTCTATATCTTCTATTGTCAGACTGTCTATAATATACAACTGCCCCAGCCACCCAGAATACAGAAACAATACACAGGCATATTCCAGGAATCGACACTCCGGGGAGCCAGCGCCACCACCCTGCATAATACTTTATGACCACCACCGCAAAACAGAGTGCACATGCAGCCGTGACACATGCTGATATCACGCTGTCCCTGTCCCTTCCATCAATGATGCAATAAGATTCACGTACTCTCGGTAGATTTTCCAGCACACAATTATATTTCCTTCTGTCATCTGGGACCTCATATCCGGCCTTGCCCAGTTCTCTCAGGTACAGCCATGCGTCCAGGCAGGCAAGCCACAAACCAGCCATAGGGCAAAATGTAATAACGCTGGTCACCATCATAACATCACAAAATGTACTGACAATATCATCAAAAAACACACCACAGATCATTCCTGCAAGTGTAGGAACAGATACCACCACTGCGGTGGTCAGAATTATACGCATCACACGCCTGTCATATTTTATCTTCATACGACTTTACCCCATTTTTGAACATCCTATAACTTATTATCTCCTACCTGCACTACATCAATGCCAGCCCCACAAACATCTTAACTGCAGTCTCTATGATCTCATCCGGGAACTCGAATCCCGCCGTATGGAGCTGGGCATGATCCTCACCATCGCCTACGCCGAAGAATGCTCCCTTTGTCTCCTGCAGATAGTATCCAAAATCCTCCGACCACCTCATCGGCTCAGCAAGTTCTGTAACCACAATATCCTGTTTGGCAGCACATTTTCTAAGTTTATCCACATTTTCAGCATGATTCTCCGTTGCCGGAAACCGCTCTATCTCCTGTATATCAAGGGTGAAGCCCCCATCGCCCGCAGTATTTTGTGCAATCTGCTTTATCTCGTCCACATACCCGGCAAATACCTTTTCTCTCTCAGCCCTCACCGTCATGCGCAGCGTTCCTTCTGATGCAGCCACACCGTAATTGGCACTTCCAATATCCATTCCGATGAGCGTCATCCTGACAAATCCCATGCTGCGGTTGTACTCCTCCGTAAGCCTCTCTACCTCCAGCAGCAGCCTGGCAAGCGCAGGTCCCGGATTCTTTCCCGCCTCAGGATATGCCGCATGGCTGGCTGTCCCTGTCATATGTATCTCAAGCCCAGTTGATGCGCATGCAAATGTTCCATCTATCGCCAGCACATGATTCCTCGGATATCCCGGTATGTTATGAAGTCCATAAATCTCACCTATATTCTTCTCAATTATAAGATCTCTGCACAGCCTTGCCCCGGCTCCGATCTCCTCGCCGGGCTGGAAAATGAAATAGACGTCCCTGTTAATTATCTGATTCCGGCCAATCGCTCCAGAATTGTTATTTCTATCACACACATGCGTATTTCCGCATTTTTCCATTGCACGGGACAGCCAGACCGCAGCCCCACATAATATACTGCTGTGTCCATCATGCCCGCAGTAATGTCCTGGCTTTCCATCCTGCCCACACACCGCATCCATGTCTGCCCTGAACGCAATCGGCTGTCTCTTCGCAGCTTTCTCATTTAGCGATATTCCCTTATCACAATCATTATCTGCATCCTCTATTCTGTCATCAGAAGATTTCAGCACCGCATAAAACCACACACCTCTATCCACGATCTCAAGGTCAGTATTCTCCCTGAGAAATGACATGAGCACCGCCTTAGTCTGCATCTCATGCATCGAAGCCTCAGGAATGCTGTGAAGCCTGCGCCTGAGGTCATATATCTTTGTCATCAGCTCTTTGTCAATTTCCATAGTATCTAAGCGCTCCTTCTATACATAATCATGTTCTGACTGTCACGTCCTCGCCCTCTATTTCTCAGCTATGACACATTTCGTACATGATACCAGACCATCAGTGTACCTTTCCTCGCATTCATCTATCACAATCCAAGACACATCCTTATAATACCGAGTATCAGCATATGCACCGGATAGAACAGGTAATTCACCAGCTTATTCTGCCTGCCGCGCTTGCCATTGTATGTCAAAGTCAGTCCAAATCCCAACAACGCCCACGGTTCCTTGAACATCGACAGGTAGCAGAACGGAATTGCAATTACAGGCTTTTCATGGAATATATACAGGAAATATCCTATAAGTATGGCATGGTAGTCATAATCAACGGCAAGATTCATCGATATAAAACACACTATGGCAACTATCGGTATCGTTGCAATAAACCATACCGCCTTTGGAAGTTTCTCCATTTTTTTCCTCAGCACATCAATGATCCATATCATTGCCAGCACCATCGCCAATGTAAACATAATATTATTTGCATTCCATTCAAAGAATACACCACTGGAGAACATGTCATAAGGGATCTCAGATATCACGCCAAATATAAGCAGCATTCCAAGATACTTCCACTTGTTTCTCGTATGAAAATATCCTTCCACCAACATATATATGAATATCGGGAAAGCTATCCGCCCCAGAACGTCAAATACATCACTTACAGCCGATATTATTCCACCGTCCAGATACGGATACAGCAAAGTCTTATTCGTATGATCTATAAGCATTGAAAT
>CAKQQK010000162.1:0-3136 GCA_934270935.1 uncultured Coprococcus sp.
AATGATACCGTGGAACAGGACAGTTCAGAAGAAACGACTACAGAAGAAGCGACCACAGAAGACTACAGACAGATATGCGGTGACAACATCCTCATGATTGGATCTGTAAAGGTTGAACTTCTGTCGGCTGATGTGTTGGAAGGTGATGATATCAGTGCTGAGACAGAATATCCAGTGGAATACTTCAAATACAAAGAACTGCCTTCCTCAAACATGCAGGAGGAAATATTAGACAGGCAGGCTATGTATGAAGAATCTCCGGAGTTTGAAGAATTCGATAAAGCCCCATATGACGAATACAGTTATGATGAAGTCATCGAGATCATGGACAGCTACCAATATCTGTTTGATAAATATACTACAACTGTGACGAGACCGAACAAAGTATATTTTATAAAGTGCAGACTTACCAATGAAGGTTCAGCGACAGTCACAAATACATTTCCACTGGAGGTAACAAGTGTATCTGAAACTGGTGAATTGACGTCCAGAGAAGTCTTGAAGTATTTTGACAAGCCTATATACACAGAGGGAGAAGGAAGATCGATGAGATATTTCTTCTTCAAACTGGAGGGACAGGAGAGCATGGAATGTACGATAGGCCTTGTAGTCCCACAGGAGTTTGGAGAGAGTGACCACCATTACTATGGAAATAAACCTGAGGGATCGTTAGGTCAGTATGATCCGACAACCCTGCCGAATTTCGTAGATATAGATGCGCTTCCAAGGACAGAGAAATAGGAGGAATTATTTATGAGGAAAAGAGCCTGGATCGTATCCACCGTACTGTGCACTGCTATTACACTTTCGGGATGCGGTGGTAAGGATATAAATTATAAGACTGATGATTCAGATGCATCCGGAACTGAGCCTGGTATATCAGAAGAGGCAGCTGCAGATGAGAACGGAGGACTTCTGGCACAGCAGCTGGGAATACCGGAAAGTGCGAAGACGGAACTGCCTGTGGATGGCACGGATCTGAAGAAGATCACGCTGGATGATAAGGATATAATAGTCCCTGACAAGGACAGGATGTACACAAAGTCTTATAGAATGGGCATCCTGACGGACACTATCCGCGAGGAGATCGTCAAATCGTTCCTTGATGAGAGTGAGGGTATATACAATTACTCACAGGAACTTTTTGATGACCAGGGTATTGAGAGAACTGATATCGATAAGTATTTTGAGGATCACAGCGGAGAAAAGCCGGATTACAGCGGTGAATATTTTATTGGAAAGATGGACGGAGTGCCATATATTGTAAGATTTATGGACACGGAATGGTCTATAGATGAGGCATTTGCGATATCGAGGGCATATCCTGAGGAGATCACGGATGAGATGGCGGCCAGACAGATAGAGAGCATCACCTACTATGATTACAATCCGGATGACCTGAAAGCGGATACGGAAAAAAAGAAGGACAGCACAGACAAAGAAGCAGAGAACAGCTGCGGAATGGATCCTGAGCAGGCCGGAAGAAAGGCTGCAGAGGATATGGCTTCCTGGGGATTCAGGGATGTGGTGCAGACATCTATAACAGATATGTATAAAAGTTACGAGGGATCGGGTTACAACGTCATAGAGTATGACAAGGATGGATATATCGTCCGGTTTGATGCTTCGATCAATGACACTGCCATATATCAGCCTGTTGCAACGACCATTGATACCATAACGAGCCAGAACGGGGAAGACGGATTTGTGGATACCGGAAGTTATTATTATTCTGAGAGGTCGTATTACCAGATGTCATTCAACGAGGATGGGATAGTGACATTTTACGGATACTGGCCGATGAGATCTGATGATGACCTGCATCAGGTGGATAAACTCATCACATGGGATGAGGCAGTGGAAGGCCTTAAGAAAGCCATACCGCAGCATTTTGCCGGCTATACGGGATATTCGGAAGTCACATTCAACGATGTAAGGCTTACATATTTCAGAACGAAGACCGGTGATAAGGAGTATGAGGTGATCCCTGTATATGTGTTTGCACAGCTTGAATCCTGGGCAGACGAAAGTGACGCACCTACCCAGCTCATCATGATAGATGCCAGGGATGGCAGTGAGGTTGATGTCATGCAGGATCCGGGAAGACAGGGGCTTATCTGATATGGCGCACCTGCGGGGATGATGGAGTGATCGTTAATGTGCATCATAGATCTTCCCATTGACGAAGGAGGACGAAAGTGAAAAGGATACTGAGATTTTCTGTGGCACTGATAGTTATGTGTGCAGTCATTTTCTGGTGCGGCAGGATATACAGTGTGAACAGTGCATGCAGTGATGATACAGAGAGATATGAAGCAGGTGAAGCGGTTCCTGGCCAGGATATCGAGATGCGCTGCATGGAGTCACATATATACAGTGTGGATGAATATAAGCAGCGGTTCGGGGAGCATGAAGTATATGTGCTTGAACCGGGGGACAGGCTGCTGTGCGTGTGCCTTAATGTCCGTAATATCAGCGGAGGTCCGTTAAGCTGGGATGAAGTGATGGACAGGACACTTGGAGGTTTTGAATCCGTGACGTGGTTCAGTGCTGTTGTACCGGGGATGGGACAGAACATCAATATATTCAGAAGCAGCCAGCTTGATGCCGGGGCAGATCAGGACATATGGTATGTGACTATGGTCTCAAGAGTATCGTTCAGCCAGAAGACCTGGGATAACATAAAGGGTGAGGAGTTCTGGTATGTGCCGGCACTTGAGCCGGTGAAGATCATGATGAAGCTTGAAATTGACGACTGACATCCTGAGATATCAGGGATCTGGTCCGGGCTTCATCCGGCAAAAGATATATTTTATTGGGGGATGTAAATAGATATGAAGATATTTGGATTTGAGATAAAGAGGGCATTTGCGAATGCCTGGTTCGTCCTGAGTGTGGCGATAGGAACAGCCATAGGAGTGGCGGACTGTCTGCTGTTTGTAAGACAGTCCGGACTTGGGGATGACGGTGCGCTGATACAGATATGGCTTGGGACTGATTATCAGTTCGCATACAACAACATGTTCTATGTACTGCTCCCGCTGCTTGCGTGCCTGCCGTATGCCATGACCTGTTTCTCAGATATCAGGACAGGTTATGACCGGAACATATGCATCAGGACATCGAGGCTTAAGTA
>CAKQQK010000163.1:0-2991 GCA_934270935.1 uncultured Coprococcus sp.
AAGTTTACGTAGAAATAGTCATTGGTTGATAGATGGGGTTAGGTTACTAACTTTCTGTGTGAAATTCTGAAGGTACAGAATATGTACCAGGAAAATTTAACGCTACAACAGGTGTTAAATTTTTTCTGTATATAAAAATAATATGACATATAGGGGATTGGTCAAATGGTATGATAGGAGTCTCCAAAACTTTTGGTGGGGGTTCGATTCCCTCATCCCCTGTTATTAAAAGCTCAGAAACTTGAAAGATCAAGCTTTCTGGGTTTTTTTATGTATGTAAGGAAAAATATATTTTACAAGCATAGCTGTCAGGATAAGTAGTTGTCTGGAGTGCTGGTTTATATATTTTATAGTGACTTTGGTGGAAAAATATGTAAAATAATATAATATAAAGTAAAGAGAAGAAGGGGTTAATATGTATTATAATAACGTGCTTGATCTGATAGGAAATACTCCACTTATGTGCCTGGAAAAGTCAACAGGATACAATATATTTGCAAAGGCAGAATTTCTTAATCCTGGAGGAAGTATTAAGGACAGGATTGCAAAAAATATGTTAGAGGTAGCTGAGGCTGAGGGAAAACTCAAGCCAGGAATGACTGTTATAGAGCCTACGAGCGGCAATACCGGGATAGGACTTGCACTCTGTGGTGTTCAGAAAGGCTATAAAGTGATAATTGTGATGCCGGAGAATATGAGTGAGGAGCGGAAGAAGGTTATCAGGGCATTTGGTGCGGAACTTGTACTTACCGATCCTGTTCTAAGCATTGGTGGAGCAGTTGATAAGGCAAATGAAATAGCAGAATCCGATCCAGAGAAGTATTTTATGCCACAGCAGTTTGTCAATCCGGCAAATCCTGATGCACATTATCGCACAACAGCGGTTGAGATGTGTGAACAGCTTGGCCAGAAGATTGATATATATGTGTCTGGTGTCGGAAGTGGAGGTACTCTTCAAGGTATAGCGAAGTATCTGTTGGAGAAGAATCCGGATACTAAGATTGTTGCTGTTGAGCCTAAGGGAGTGTCAGCACTGCATGGAGATGGTCCGGGAATCCATAAGATACAGGGCATCGGTGATGGATTTATACCGGATGTACTAGATACAGATATGATAACTGATGTTGTTGAGGTTGCAGATGAGGATGCGATACAGACTGCGAGAATGCTTGCAAAAAAGCAGGGACTTCTTGTTGGAACCTCTTCAGGGGCAAATGTATGGGCAGCTATGCAGATGGCGGAAAAGTATGGGAAAGATAAGGTTATAGCTACGGTTATGGCAGACAGGGCTGAGAGGTATTTCAGCGTAGATTTGTTATAGCTGTCTGTTTATAGAGATAAAATTGTATATAAATTTAAAAGAGACATTTTCAAGTAGTGATGTGTATGGTACATTGAAAGTGTCTCTTTTTTTTTTCGGGAATAAGAAAAAGAGATGTTGGACTTAATATAGAAAACAACAGTGATAAGGAGAAATATAGGATGGACAGAAGATCGGATGCGATGGACGATATTGTCATTAGCGAAAAACTTGCCGCAGCAATGGAATATGAAAGAGAAAATGAAATTGATGCTAATCACAGACCTTTATTTCATGTGTCTCCGTCTGTTGGTTGGATGAATGATCCAAATGGATTTTCAGTGTATGATGGCAAGGTACATTTGTTTTATCAGTATCATCCGTACAGTACTGAATGGGGGCCTATGCATTGGGGGCATAAGGTGACCAAGGATATGATAAGTTGGGAACAGCTTCCCGTGGCAATTGCACCTGACACGATATATGATGCTGAGGGCTGTTTCTCGGGGACTGCTATTGAAAAAGATGGGGAGCATATACTGATATATACCAGTGTCATGGAGGATCCTGATGGTGGTGGTGTGTTACAGAACCAGAGTATAGCTGTCGGTGATGGCGTTATATATAAAAAGCTTCAGAATAATCCGGTGGTGACCGGGGATTTACTGCCCGAGGGATTGAGCAGAACAGATTTCAGGGATCCTAAGGTTTGGCTTGAGGATGGAAGATACTACATGGCTGCAGGTTGTGTGGATCAGAATGATAAGGGCCTTGTGGTATTACTTTCGAGTGCAGACATGGAAAACTGGATATTTGAAAATATTCTTGCGCGGAATGAAGGTGATCTGGGCGGCGTGTGGGAATGCCCTGATTTTTTCAAGTTAGGCGATTATCATGTACTTCTTGTATCGCCTACAGGAATGAAAGCTGAGAAATACGAATTTCACAATGGAAACAATTCTATTTATTTTGTTGGAGAATTTGACAGGGAAGAAGGCAAATTTATTGGGGGAAAAGCAATATCCCTTGATTATGGAACGGATTTCTATGCGCCGCAGACAACTGAGCTGCCGGATGGCAGAAGGATAATGATAGCTTGGATGCAGTCGTGGCATAATCTGTGGGTTCCTGATGGACAAAAGTGGCAGGGCATGATGACATTGCCGAGGGAGATATCTCTGAAAAACGGATTGCTGGTGCAAAGGCCGATCAGAGAGATAGAAAGGTATCACGCAAATGAGATAAAATATTCCGATGAGATTATAAGCGGACAGTGTAAACTTGACGGAATATGTGGCAGAACTATAGATATGACACTTAACGTAAAAGGAGATGGATATGAAAGTTTTGCCGTTGATTTTGCAAAGGGAGATGGATATTATACCCGATTTACATATGACAGGCGCAGGAAAGTGATAGAGCTTGACAGAACATTTGCGGGATTTAAGAAGGATATTGTGTGTGTCAGAAGGGCAAAAGTGAAAAACGTGGATTGCACGGAGAATATTGCAAATGTGTCAGGCGTATACGATGCGGAAGAAACAATAAGTCTGAGATTTATATTGGACAGGAATTCTATTGAATTGTTTGTAAATGATGGGCTCATGACCATGAGCACAGTGATATACACTCCACTTGAGGATGACGGAATAGAGTTTATATGTGATGGCAAGGCAGTGGCAGATGTGGAT
>CAKQQK010000164.1:0-2913 GCA_934270935.1 uncultured Coprococcus sp.
CCAAATGCGAAATGATCGTCCTTGCCCTTCTTACGCCTTGCAAGAAGTATCACACCCTGGCATCCACCAATGATAAGTCCGATAAAGAACGCTATGACCGTAGCCTTCCAGCCAAGGAAGAATCCTGCGGCAAACATGAGCTTGATATCTCCACCGCCAAAGCCATCCGGGATGACCAGAACTATCAGGAACAGTGGAAGACTCACACATATCATTCCTATGAGCCTGCTCACAAGGGATAGATCCCCGCCTGTCAGAGAAAATCCGCCTCTTGTAAAGATGGATACAACTCCAAGCACCAGTATGCATACATTCAGCACAAATGGTATCTCCATGGTGTCCGCATCTATGAATGTGATGATAGTCAGCAGTGCAAAGAACAGGAATACCGTGACCGCCTCAAGGCTCACGTTAAACTGCCACACCATCAGCACTCCGAACACTCCACCAAGTATCTGTATGAACAGGCATCTCGGAGAAAACTTCTCAAAACTCTTCGGCTTTCCCTTAAAGATATTCTCATTGTTCGGCAGCTTGAGTATGATCTCATTCGCCAGAGTGAAAAGCACCACCCCAAGTAAAAACGCAACTATACAAGCTACTACACTAATTGAATTCATAAATATAATATCCCTTCTACATAAGTATTACCATGCACCGATAAAGTCTCTTTAACTTCTTGTCTTATGCAATGTAAGTCCCATCCACAAATATAAATCTCCTCTATAGACAGGTGAGCACCTGTACAACCATCGTTGACAGCATCTGAGTTTTAGTATGTCCAACTCAGGGAATTTGAGGCCGCCGGTCCTTGTGTAATAGCCAACTTCCCACTTCGTGGGCCCCTTCTATTACACGCAACAGCCAACTTTCCCGCTACGCGGGCCCCTCTCTATTGCATTCGCTGCGAGCCGAAATAAGCGGGAGCGACCCTGATTGGACATACTAAAATTCAGATGCGTCATTCTCTAATAGCGCTCACCGTCCGTCACCTACTGCTCACGATGGTCGATGACACGCTGTGTCTTCTTCTCACTTCTAGGCAGCGTTCCAACAGGGACAACTGTGATCTTCGGTGTAACTCCGATCCTTGACTTGAACAGATCTCTGATATGACGTCCTGTCTGCTCAAAATCTACACGTCCCTCGGCCTCAACTGTAACCAGCATGATATCCTTATTGGCAGGCTCATCATGGGCTATATTTATGGTGTACTCACTTGGCACTCCATCCACAAGTGCAAGCAGCTCCTCAACCTGGCTTGGGAACATATTTACGCCGTGTACCTTGAACATATCGTCACTTCTGCCCTTGATGATATCCAGTCTAGGATGCTTTCTTCCGCATGGACACTCACCCGGAATGATCCTTGATATATCGTGTGTCCTGAAACGGATGAGCGGGGCTCCCTCCTTCACCAGAGTAGTGATAACGATCTCTCCCTCCTCTCCGTCAGGGAGAGTCTTTCCGGTCTTCGGGTCTATTATCTCTATATAAACATAGTCATCCCAATAGTGCATTCCATTCTGGGCATCGCAGCTTATTCCGATACCAGGTCCATAGATCTCTGTAAGTCCATATATATCATACAGCTCTATTCCAAGCTTCTCTTTTATATACTTTCTCTTCTTCTCACTCCAGCGCTCTGAGCCAAATACGCCCTTCTTCAGATATATCTTGTCCTTGAGACCTCTCTTATCAATCTCCTCTGCAAGAAGAAGTGCATATGATGATGTTGCTGTCAGTACTGTACTCTTAAGATCCATCATCATCTGTAACTGTTTGTCAGTATTTCCAGGGCCCATAGGAATTACCATGGCACCAAGCTTCTCCGCGCCTGCCTGAAATCCTATTCCTGCTGTCCACAGGCCATATCCCGGAGTGATATGCACTCTGTCTTTCTTTGTCACTCCGGCTGTCTCGTAGCATCTTGCGAACATGGTTGCCCAGTCATCGACATCCTTTGCTGTATAAGGTATGATGACCGGCTTTCCTGTTGTTCCTGAAGACGAATGGATACGTACCACTTCCTCATCCGGAACAGCCTGTATTCCCAGCGGGTAAGCATTTCTCAGGTCATCCTTGCTTGAAAACGGAAGCTCCTCAAATGCCTCCTGACTTGTCACATCTGTTATACCAAGTTCTCTGTACTTCTTACCATAATAACTGTCAGTCTTTACAAGTCTCTTTATCTGAGCGTCCACCTGACTGAGCTGTGTGTCATTTAACTTCATAATTGTTACTCTCCTTTTCCCTTTTGTCAGCCCATTGAAAAATACACTTTATACTTTCAAAGGCCGATGCATCCCATACTGAAATCACTTATATGTCACGCCAACTACATCTTCATCGCATATTCAAATACTTTCTTGTTCACCTCTACAAACTTCGGATTCACTCCATTCTCAATGGCTGATATGATGTCTGCCTCGTCAAGTCCCAGTCTGCCGCTGGCAACTGCGACTCCAAGAAGCGCTATGTTGTAGAACTTTGCCGAGCCAAATTCACGGCTTATCGCCGCGCCGTCCATGACTATGCAGTCACATTTGCCCTTCAGGTAATCAAGCATCGGCTGTGCCTCGTAACCTGAATTCATGAGCGAGTCAGTCGCCGGTTTCACCGGGACGTTGTTGGTGATGACGATTCCTCCCTTTTTCAGATAAGCCAGATTGCGCACCGCCTCTGCAGGCTCAAACGCAAGTATAATGTCAGCACCGCCCTGTGCTATCAGCGGTGAATACGCCTCACCAATCCTCACATGGCTCGTGACACTTCCACCTCTCTGCGCCATGCCTATGGTCTCCGCCGAATGTACCGTCTCCCCCTTTGCCATATACGCCGATGCGATGAGCTTGGACGCAAGAACCGTTCCCTGTCCGCCTACACCGCAGACCAGAATATCTTTATTCATTG
>CAKQQK010000165.1:0-2913 GCA_934270935.1 uncultured Coprococcus sp.
TTCAAATCACTGGCAGCCGGAGGTTTCAAGGATATAACCAGGATCGCATCCTCCAATCCGGTGGTATGGGAGCACATTCTTCTGGCAAATCCTGACAATATCGTAAACGGTCTTCAGGAATATGTTGAGCTTATAAACAAAATGATTTATCATATTAAGCAGCGCGATGCGGCTGGAATAAATGCATTTTTTGCATCCGCAAGGGACTACAGAGATTCCATTCCTAACAACAGCAGCGGTGTCATCAGAATGCATCATGAACTGTTCGTAGATATACCTGATGAGGCTGGTGCGATAGCGAAGATAACTGCTCTTATCGCTGAGGCACAGATAAGTCTCAAGAATATCGGAGTCTCCCACAACCGTGAGGACGAGGAGGGTGTTCTCAGGCTTTCATTCTACGATGCAGAAGCAAGAAAGAATGCGCAGGATGCGCTTAAGGCCGCCGGCTACAGGATCTATAACCGTTAAGTAAAAGCAGTTATAATCTTACTGTCACTTATCGGCAAATAAATTTGCGGCTCATTTTATATTAAGCCGGAGAATAAAATATTATAACCAGGCATATTACACTAGAATAAAGGAATACTGAGAAATTATGAAGATCAACAGAGTAAAATCACTTAACGGAGAGGTAGCCATACCGGGAGACAAATCCATCTCCCACCGCTCCATCATGTTCGGCTCAATCGCAGATGGAATAACCGAGGTACACGGATTTTTAAATGGAGCAGACTGTATATCATCCATGAACTGTTTCAGACAGATGGGTATAGATATTGATTATGATGGCAATGTCGTTACTGTACACGGCAAAGGACTGCATGGACTGTCAAAGCCTGAAGGCACACTCGATGTCGGCAACAGCGGAACGACCACCAGGCTTATATCGGGTATCCTTGCCGCTCAGCCATTTGCAAGCAGACTCATAGGTGATGCATCGATATGCAAGCGACCTATGAAGAGGATCATGACTCCTCTGTCCATGATGGGTGCTGACATCACATCCGAGCTTGGTAACGACTGTGCTCCACTCCTTATAAACGGAAGGTCGCTCCATGGAATACACTACAACTCACCTGTCGCGTCAGCACAGGTAAAGTCATGTGTACTCCTTGCCGGACTCTATGCAGACGGCGAGACAAGTGTCACCGAACCATATGTGTCAAGGAACCACACTGAGCTCATGCTTGAATCATTCGGTGGCAATATAAAAACAGAGGGAACTACGGCTACTGTAAAGCCTGTGGATAAGCTTGTTGGACAGAAGATACTTGTACCTGGAGATATATCATCAGCTGCTTACTTCCTCGTTGCAGGACTTATCACTCCGAACTCATGCATCACCATCAAAAATGTTGGCATCAACCCGACCAGAGACGGAATACTGGAAGTCATCAAAGCAATGGGCGGCGATATGGAATACTCCAATATAGTGAGCGGATGCGGTGAGCCAACCGCTGATATCACCGTCAAGACATCAAGCCTTAAGGGCTGTGTCATTGAGGGTTCCATCATACCAAAGCTCATAGATGAGATCCCTGCCATAGCAGTTCTCGCATGCTTTGCAGACGGCGAGACTATCATCAGGGATGCCCAGGAGCTGAAGGTCAAGGAATCAAACCGAATAGATGTCATGGTAAACGCTCTCTCATCGATGGGGGCAGACATAACGGCAACCGATGACGGAATGATCATACGCGGCGGAAAGCCTCTTCACGGCGCAGTGATCGACAGTCACTTGGACCACAGAATCGCCATGAGCTTTGCCATCGCAGGACTGAACGCCGATGGTGATACTGACATCACCGGAGCCGAGTGTGTGAATATCTCATATCCGGGATTTTATAATGATCTGGCGGGATTGGAACGTTAAAGATATATAGATTATTTATTAATAAATGTGCAGGTTCTGTCACCTGATTCAATACATCTATCGACAGAGCCTGCACATTTTATTATAACTATTCTTTTATCACGCATTTACTTTCAATCAGACATGAGCATTATACTCTTCAATAATATTTGCTATTTCCATCATCTTTTCTATGCAATCATCATACATAACATGATCATCCGCAAAATAACTTGTAATCATATTATAATCTTCCCTGTAAAAATCATCATGACAAAAACCTCTAATTACTTCAGGTAAATTCACTCCATCTTTTGCAGAAGGACATATAGTCATCATTTTTCTATGTAGCCGAACATCTCGAAAAAGCATTTCGAATTGTTCATTAAAATTTATCTTATCTGATAACTTATATATATCATATAAATGTCTTGAATATCTTTTTGATTTTCTTTGCAAATAATAATCACAAAGCGCAAATATTTTGTCTATAAATGTCCTATCTATTGTTTGAAGCTTCATATCAAATTCATCAAGGAAAAATCTTTTCTCTAAATCATACCGTCCTTTCGCCTTCAGAAATTCTCCTATATAATTTCCTATCTTCACCGTCTCTGTCGGAAAGGCATATGAGCCAAGTGCTGTTTCCAATTTTACTGAATCCAATATTCTTTCATCCAAACCACATATTGATTTATATGTAAAAAAATACGCATTGTAATCTCTATCACTTTGAGTTTCATTCCAATTCGCTATTGGCATATTCAATTTTTCACTAATATAGTTGTTCTTGAGTTTTTTTCTGCGTGCCTGTCCTATATGTTCGTCAAATGTAATATCTATATCTTCAGAAAATCTATTTATTGCCCTATAGCCTTTGGACAAAGATGTACCACCTTTAAAAACGATATTGGACAAATTATGTGCTAGGAATCTCAAAATCAATGTAACATAATAATCTTTTTCGACTATCGCAGCAGCTCGTCCGGTAAAATCTTCCACCTGGTATATTGTTTCCGCAAACACTTCCCTGTCATCATGCAGATACATACTTCACC
>CAKQQK010000166.1:0-2853 GCA_934270935.1 uncultured Coprococcus sp.
ATCTTCTGTAAATAAACCCGGCATTTATTCCCCTCCCCTTTGTGTTGTGTTTTGTAGAGCAAATAAAAATTTATCTTTTCATGTATATTGATTATCGAACATATGTTTGTTATAATATAAGAGGTGCTACCCTATTCGGTAGGCGGTTAGCCTTCGCCACAGGAGTTTATAGCCTGTGTTTACATAGATACATCCATTTACGGAAATCTATTACGGAGGTTTGTGCTTATGCTTACAACGGACCTTTTTATAGCCATCATCAGCTTATGCATAACATGCTTTGCTCTTGGTTATGCCGTTGGCTCTAAGAGCAATGATAAGAAATAAGACAAAAAAGTAACCGCCCGGTCCTGACAAAACTTGGCGGTTACTTTTTTGTAATTGCAATATCAGGGCTAACCGTCTATCGGTAGCACCTCTTTACACTTATATTAGCATTTAACCGCTTTTATGTCAAATATATCGTTTTTATTGTTTGAGTATAATCATAACAATTACCATTTTTCGGAGTAACTAAACTTTAAAATCAGAAACATCAAGTTCGCCTGACATCAGTTTTGGAAGTAGACTATCTCTCACCGCTATCAATCGACAATTCTCATCATAATTAGCTTTTATTATGACATCCATAGGACTTACTATTTTTTCAAATCTATCCATCAATGCCTTATTGGGGATCTGGATAGTCATACAATTCATTGAATCTTTATTTATTGAACCAAATACGGTGCCTTCACCATTATAAACATCAAATTTATCTTTCAAGTTATACATTGTATACAAAATAAAAGATTGATGATTATCCTTGGACGCGACCGAACATAATCCACGACCAATGCAGCATTCTTCATATGCCACATTAACATCTCCTACTGGTGCTCGTACGCTCATAAGTACAGAATTTTCTTTAGCCATTCTTTTAGGAGCAGTTGTAAACAACCTTCGAGTAGGAAATCTTTCCCCAAATTCTGCTCTTCCCTGATAAAAAACTGCCCCAGCTCCATCCTCATTGTATGTATCTCCTTTAGGTGATTGTCCCATGACAATATCAGCAATATCCGAAAGAACACCTTCACTGCATTCTTCCAAGGCATCCAATATCATTGCTTTGTACAAAGCAATCGCCTGCTCCGACAAATTCCTATTTATCGTTTTATTTACTGCTACTTTGTCATCTAAATCACCTAATATCTTTGCTATTTTTACCTGTTTCTCATAAGAAAACTTCGGAACTTTATACTCCATTATAGCCTTTTTATCACCTCTAGGCATTTTGGTTCCCTTTGAGTTAAGCATAGAATAGCTAAAAAATTTATCATCAGCTAACACATAATAAAGAAACCTTTTACTAACTCCATTCTTTGCTCTAAAAACCAACACATCATTTGAACACCCACCATCACATGTTGCATACCATATTTTTTTAAAGTATGGTCGGATATTTGAAACAAGAACATCTCCTGCACAATATATCTGTGTCTGTTTTATATTTGGTAACGACGAAGACTCGATAATTCCCGCTTTGTTTGGCAACATACTTTCTGTAGATATATATGTACAGAGATCTAATTTCGAAATATCTACTTTTCCCTTAACATAATCACATATGTCTGAAAGCCTATATATCATACCCAATCGCCCTCAACTTCCTACGAATCTCATCCTCCAACTCATGACTCTTGTCAAACAATTCAGACAATTCAGATGTAAGCCTTGTCATCTTCTCCTCGAACGGCTCACCATCATCCTCCTGTTCTTCTATTCCTACATATCTGCCCGGAGTGAGTATGAAATCCTGTTTTTCAATCTCTGCAATATCTGCAACTGCACAGAATCCCTTCACATCTTCAAGAGTTCCATCGACAAATGCTGTATATGCATCTGCTATTTTCTGAATATCTTCATCTGTGAGCTCTCTGAGCTTGCGGCTAACCATAGTTCCCATCTTACGGGCATCTATGAACAATGTTTTCTCGGACTGTTTTTTCTGTTTATTAAGGAACCACAATGATACCGGGATCTGAGTTGTGTAGAATAACTGAGTTGGCATAGCAACGATGCACTCTACCAAATCAGCATTTATTATGTTTTTGCGGATTTCTCCCTCTCCGCCAGACTGTGATGACAGAGAACCATTTGCAAGAACCATACCTATCTTTCCTGCAGGTGCAAGATGATATATCATATGCTCCAGCCATGCAAAGTTTGCATTTCCTGCTGGTGGCATTCCATACTTCCAACGCACATCATCTTTTAACTTGTCCGCTCCCCAGTTTGAAAGGTTAAATGGCGGATTTGCCATGATGTAATCCGCACGCAATGTTGGATGTCGATCTTCAAGGAATGTATCCGCCGCATAAGATCCCAAATCTGGCTCTATTCCTCGTATAGCAAGGTTCATCTGAGCCATCTTCCATGTCGTTGGATTGGAATCCTGACCATATATTGATATATCACTTATATTTCCACTATGCTTTTCTATGAATTTCGCTGACTGAACAAACATACCGCCTGATCCACATGCCGGATCATACACACGACCTTTGAAGGGTTTGAGCACTTCCACAAGAGTACGCACAACACATGACGGAGTAAAGAATTCTCCTCCACGCTTGCCTTCCTGCTCGGCAAACATTGACAGACAATATTCATATGTTCGACCAAGGATGTCCTTCTCGTTTCCATGTTCAATCATTTGAATATTTGTAAATAAGTCTACTACATCCCCAAGGCGTCTCTTGTCAAGCTCTGGTCTGGCAAAATTCTTAGGAAGAATATCCTTAAGTCTCTTATTTTCTTTCTCTATAGCTCGCATTGCGTTATCTATTATCGTTCCTATCTCCGGAGTATGCG
>CAKQQK010000167.1:0-2661 GCA_934270935.1 uncultured Coprococcus sp.
TTTGTATTGCATGCTTTTGCAAGTCCTCTTATTCCCACAGAATTCAGTCCGTTCTCGGCATAGCACTCATAGCATTTTTCCATCAATTCTATCTTTTTAGCTTGAAACTGTTCCTCATTGCGTACTCTCACTTCACTGCCTCCTTCAAGTAACACTGCGCTAGTTTAACACAAACGACTTTTTCATTCTATCACGACATAATCTAACTTAGCAACCTATTTAGTTGTGGCAGACTTTGTACTGCTCCAGTTTGAATAATATGTCTTTGTCGTACCATTCTGAGTAACCTTCTTATAAGTACGAATTCTCACATAATACTTCTTCTTTGCCAGAAGTTTTGATGCAGTGTAGCTTGTAGTTGCAGGCTTCGCTATAGTAACTGTCTTCGCCCCGGCAAATGTCGATGAGGTGCTGTACTGTAACTGATAGCCTGTGGTCTGTACTGACTGCTTTGCCCACTTGATCGTCAACTGCTTCTTCGCTCCAGTGACACCTGAGATGCTCGTAGTCTTCGGTTTTATTGTAAATGTCTTCGTAGCAGATCCGCTGTAATTGCCCTTGAATCTGATCGTCACAGTATAGCTTCCCACATACTTTCTTCCGGCAGAATAAGTAAGTGTGTACGCTGTACTTCCGAGCTTCTTTCCCGTGCTGTCTTTTATTGTAACGACCGGTTTTCTGACATTGCCATTGTAGGTGTGATCCGTTGATGACAGTGTGATGCTCGCTATCTTTGGTATAGCCTTTGATGAGATCAGCTTGCCACAGACAGAACACTTAACTGTAACTTTTCCATCGGTCTTCGCGGTCGCCTTAACGGTCGTCGTCTTTGCGGTATGTTTACCTGTTGCAGGAATCTTGAGCTTATCAAGTGTAGTTTCGGATGTACACTTTGCATCTGCGAAATATTTGTGGCATACCCCACAGTACCAGTACGCCTTATTTCCCGCCTTGGCGCAGGTAGCAGATACTGCTTTCACAGCCTTTATAGTGTGCGCTGCCGGAATAATGGTATCATCAATACTTATTTCCTGTTCACCACTCTCATCCAGGAAACATTTTTTGCAATTACTACAGAGCCAGTACTCTATATTTCCTGGTGTCTTGCAAGTCTTCTCATTAGCTTTCTTCTTCTTCGTCGAATGTCCGGTTGCCTTGAGTACATCATCTGCAATGTGTGAATCACATCCCTCATCCTGACATTTGTATCCCACATAACCATCCTCTGTACATGTCGCAGCTTTCTTTGTCGCCACATATGTGTGTGGTTTATTTGCCACCAAGACATCATAATCAGCCTTTACATTTCCAGAAGATATTGTAACCACATACCTGCCCGGCTGAGTCGAACTGTAATCTGTGGTCACATCATAAGGAATCAGCCTCGAATTAAATCCACTGCTTCTTATAAGCCTTACGCTTACTCCGTTCAATGTGAGATCCTGACCATAGTAAAATGTTGTCTTTGCATTGTCAGTTTTTATATCCACCTTAACTGGATTAAGTCTGATTGGGTGGCCTGTGATATCAGCATTTGTCAGCATTCCAACATATTCATAACCAAGCTTGCTGAGTGTAAAATCTTCGACATATGATATCTCCGGCTGCACGCCCTGTCTGAGTGTTCCAACAAAAATCATATTAACATTGAACTTGTTAGCATTCTCGCCATTATATACATAGGTATTCTTGATCTCCAGGTCGTTACAATATCCCGCAATCGTGCCGTGATTATCTCCAGAATGATTGAATCGATCCATCCGCCCCTCATTTGTCACAAAATTCCAGCAGTCATTCATGTCGGAATAGTGTCCCTGACCTACTAGACCTCCTGTATAACTCTCCTTATCTGTACAGAATGACCAGATATAGCCATCCTCTTTTCCGCAGTAATTTATCTTGCTTCCATCTGTCGCATAACCTACAATGCCACCAACAATACCCATTACTGAATTTCCCGCATTGGACGACTCACCTACAGCAACCCATGTATTTCTAACCATACATCCTTCTATTGTACTACTGCTTATCCAACCAGCGACACCTCCTACATATTCAGCTCCGCCTGTCTGGACGGATGATACAGAACTGTCCACAATATCACATCTCAGAATCTTACCACCATTCTGCACCTTTCCAGCTATAATTCCCACATAACCGATGGAATTCGAAATACTAGGCTGAATAACTGCTTTATTTACTATCAGATCCTGAACTGTCCCCCCTGATATGCTGCTGAAAATACCCAGAGGATTCTGCGAACTATTCTGTAATTTTATATTAGATAAGGTGTGTCCATTTCCATAAAAAATTCCACTAAAACCACTGCTTACTGTATCTATATATTTATCTTCAAAATCGAGGTCTGCCGCAAGCGATACATATGAATCATTCCAACTGCCACCTGCAAATTTTGCGAACTGTTCTTCAGTCTTTATCACAACAGGATACTCAACTGTTCCATAGCCACCTGCTAAACTTCCTATCTTGCTCGTAAACGTATATGTATGAAGAAGTATCTTCTGATCGCCAATGGTACAGTAAATATCCACTTTGGCATCTGTACCTTCCTCAAAGTCTGTGTCAAAAACAATTCTGTCGCCATTTATCGTAACTCCGCTGTCTGAAGACTCATAACTGTATTCGCATACTCCGCCAAAC
>CAKQQK010000168.1:0-2584 GCA_934270935.1 uncultured Coprococcus sp.
AGCTCCTGCGCCGTTATCTCATGTCTAAAATATTTTTCAGATGCAAATTTTAACTCTCTTAATGTTCCCACCCTTGGAAATCCTATAACCGATGTCTTCATCATATCCTCCTGTAATTCCTTGCGAAATTTGCAGACGCCGCGCGAAGCGCCTTTCATGCGTCTGCTCCACATCTTTTCGTAAGGAGGACCCGCTTTTGCGGGAGATTCCTTGCGAAATGCGCAGACGCCATGCGCAGCATCTTTCATGCGTCTGCTCCACATTATATAAAGACATCCTTCACTTGTATAATACATAAAAATATAGCGTGAATATAGTTTTACGCTATATCCACGCTATATTTCTGTCTTCTATTCTATGTCAGATCAGTGGCACATCTGTATCCGTATCCATATCGTCCATAACACTACAGACGTTCACATACCACCATACACCGTTTCCTGCAGAATGCTATTCCATAAGCCAGAATATCATCCCTGCCATCTTCACGCAGAACCTCATCATATCTTCGTTCCTTTATCTGTGACATTGCACTTTCGCACGCTTTCTCAAGACCATTTACAGACGAGGAATACTTCACTTCAATGACGATTCCTGCATCGGGATCCTCTGGAAGTACCGTTATGTCACTGAAACCATCCCCCGATTCCCTGTTAGAGCGTATAAGCCATTCGGGCTCACTTCTAAGAAGTCCAAGCAACAGTCCATGATAGAAACTTTCTTTATATTCATCCCGTGCCTTTGTATCCAACACGCTTATCATTCTTCCAAGAATCGCTGTAAGCTGTTTCTGCACAGTCTCTGCATCACCATCCAGGAAAGCATGACAAAGTTCTCCCATAGGCTTCTTGTCACTTATCACCGTCTGTCTGAACCACTCCTGTATCTGAGATACAAATACCTCCCGCACTTCTCTGTTCGGTATTACCAGTTTGTATACTCCGCCTACAGCCCTGTCCGTCATAGTCAGATATCCCGTTGTGAACAGCACACTCCAGAGATTATCAATACTGTTATCGATCTCGTCATATGTGAGATCCAGTCTTATATTTTTCTCTATCGCCTTACCTGCAACAAGTCCCTCTATCTCATCCTTTGTCGTTCTGTCAGCCTTATCGACAAACCGTTTAACAAGGCTATTACCACTTGTATTTATCCAGAAAGCCTGTGGCTCAGCATCAGGATCCGAAAGTAATTTCTTTACATAATTTATCACATCCCACGGACAGTATATATCCGCATTTCCAAATCGGTACCCATCATACCATTCCTTTATAACACTATATCTTTCTGATAGATCGTAATCTGAAAGCAGCTTTTTAACCTCTTCATCGGTAAATCCAAATTCCTCATCATGATCTATATCAACTATGGAATTGATCTCAAAATTGTTCAGTCCTGTAAATATACTTTCCTTTGACACTCTGAGACATCCTGTCAGCACCGCAAACTGCAGGTATTCATTTGTCTTGAGAGCCTGGCCAAATATTCCCCTGATGAGGGACACCATTTCACGGTAATAACCATTCTGAAAAGCCTTATCAAGTGGAACATCGTATTCATCTATCAGGATTATTGTTTTCTGTCCATAATGTTTGTAAAGGAGCTGGGATAATACCTTCAGGCTAGATACAAGAATGTTCCTGTCCATACTGTACTTTCCACCACGAATAGCCGTCATCTCCAGGTACTGTGCTTTCTCTCCCTCTGTAAGTTTCTCGCTGTCTGCAAGGAATGCAAATCTGCTGGCCTCACTTCCTATCATCCATGTGAGCATCGCAACTGCATCGTCATAGATAAGTCCCTCAACACCTTTAAGGGACAGAAATATAACTGGGTACTTTCCCATATAAGAATCACACAATTCCTGATTCTGGGATATTGCAAGCCCATCAAAAAGCTTTTTGTCAGTTCCTATCTCAAAAAAGCTTTTCAACATACTCATATTCAGAGTCTTGCCAAATCTCCTTGGTCTTGTGAACAGATTAACTTCTCCCCATTTGTTCATTAACTGTTCTATCAACCCTGTTTTATCTATGTAGTAAAAATTATTTTCTCTGATCTTTTTGAACTCATCCATTCCTACTGGCAATTTCAGTACATTCCCCATAATGATCCTCCAATAATATGTATCAACGTGTACCGCCTCTATCATTCCTTGTTGTATCTACAAGTATATCCCACCGAATGATATTATACCACCTGATAATCTAGCCTGCATCACACTCTTTTTCTATATTTCCTTTTTGACTTTCCTCATATGTTCAGCAGCCTTCTCCCTCACGTCTCCACAGGCAGGCTCTCCGTCATCCTTCATCTCATTGAAGCGTCCTCTGTGCCGGAGCTTTCTCTGAGGAATTTTTACTGAATCTTCCGGCTCGTCGCAACCCGCCGCACCAGCCTCTTTCGTCGTCAGTACTGTCTGCTTTATATCATTTGTCTCACCTGCCGTAAGATAGTTCGCCAACGCACCGAGGTATGTATTTCCAAGTCTGCTGAGGATCGCTTTCCTGTGGACGATATACCCTATCCTCATATCACTCTCATCCACCAGCGGCACCGAGATTATGTCCTTGCCGTTCAG
>CAKQQK010000169.1:0-2542 GCA_934270935.1 uncultured Coprococcus sp.
CTTATACACAGTCTCAAAATTTCTTTAAGTTCATCTTTTGATATAACTTTTTCATAGCAATCATGATGTAATTTTAATAAGAATGGATAAGATACTTCCATCCTCAAATCAACAATATCTCCATATAGCTTTTTTAACTCTACGTCATCGCTTCTCTTAAATACTATATCTGTATAATATTTCGCATAATCCAACAAATCATGACACAATTCAGAAATAGTACCAAATTCGCAATTTAAGTGATATAATTTAAACTCTTCATACACTCTCCCTTGTTTTGGTATACGTGTTATCTTCATCGTTAAATAATGTCTGAAAAAAGCGTCCATGACAGTCTCTTGCGTATCATATATAAACAAATTCTCCATAGGTCTCCACAAATGTTCATATACATACGTCTGTTCTGAAGGTTCTAACCCCATAAGGACATAATTTCGTATAAGATCAGATTCTGACAATTCTTTTCCTGTAGAGTTTAGACTTTCAAATATTGCCTGAGCATCATCAATTGCACGATCCAATGTAATATTCACAATCTGCAATTTACCAATAGAGTCCCATATTTCATCAAGCATTAGAATTTTTTCCGAAACCTTGTCCTTAAAATACATATAGTTATCTAATATACGTGATTTAACATTTGAATTAATTGGCTTATTTTCTACAAGACTGATTAATATTTCTCTATCATTTTCTGTAAGCAGTAACTTGTATTGATCTATGCCACTCTCATATTCATTTTTTAAAAGCATACCATCAATACGTTTCGCATTTATTGAATTATCATCTGGATGCATCAGAACATAATTTCTAAGCGCTATAAGCAACAAAGTTAATGTCGTCATACGCTGTTGTCCATCTATAATCATATATTTTTGAACGCCTGTTGGCATTGCCTGTTCAGCAATATTAACTATTGAACCAACAAAATGTCCAGGCTTGCCATTTTTCTGCATATTTACAATATCATCCCATAATCTTTTACACTGCTCTTCTCCCCAGCTATAATATCTCTGATATACAGGTATTATAAATTGCTTATTGCCATTCAAAATTTCAAAAATATTACCCTTTCGTGCATCCATTAACAATCCCCTCCTAACTATTTTTACTTATTGTGTACATTGTTTTCCCCTCAGCAACATTAGCAAGTTTTGCCTCTTCACTATATCTAAAAGCACTATCATGCTTTTCCATATAAGGCGCATCACTATTATCCGTCCACAGCTCGCACTGACTTATTACAGTATTTATAGCAAAATCATAATCTTCTGGTGGATAACGATGTTTCTTAAGAAGTCTCTTAACCATCTTTCGCATAGTTGCCCTTGCAGTTTCCTTCTTCTGCCAGTCTATGGTTCTATTCTTTCTGAGCATCTCTGTCAATTCTTTGGTAAGTGCTATCAATTTATCATTTTCATAAAAGTCCTTTATATGCTCTGGCTTTGTCAGCGCATCATAGAATGCCAATTCCTCCTGGGAAAGTCCAAGCTTCTGTCCATTCTTATACAGATTTGCAATCTCTTCAGCGGTCTCAAGAAGCTCTTTTATTACTTCCTCATTTGTTATAAGTCCGTTGTAATACGAATTCATAAGCTGCGCTATCTTCTCTGAAAACTTCTGCGACTGAACAACATTTGTTTTTTTGTATAAAGAGACCTGCTCTGCCATGAGTTTTTTCAATATTTCCACAGCAATGTTCTTTTCTTTCATTTTGGATATTTCATCCATTACAGCCGGATCAAATAAGCTGAAGTTCTCTCCACCAGTCTTGCTACTGTCAAACAGATTGATTACACCCTCACTTTGAACTGCTGCCTTGAGCAGATCATTTATCTGGTTGTTTATCTCCTTAAGTGATAGTGTCTTTCCGTCTGCACCGCCATATGTAATCTTGATAACTGTTGAGCGAACCGCCTCCATATAAGCTGCCTCATGGCGTTCCTTCTCAGTAGTCATACTTGAACAGAGAGACTGAGACTGTCTTAACAGCATAGCCTCCTTCAAGAACAAATCCTTTCTGTCCGGTACCCTCGAATCAAGGACAAAATTCACTCCCTTGGTTATAAGTTTTGCCATAACAAGCGGCGAGCCATCTATAAATCCACTGAAATCAAATCCATGAAGCAGATCCTTGCACACCTGTAGTTTTTCCTGGAACTTAGGATATGCCACTTTAGCAATATTCATATCCCCGTATGTGTTTTTATCTCTCTCTGTGTATTCCTTCATGGCAGCCTTAAGCGCAGAAGCTATACCTACATAATCAACAATAAGACCGCCTTCTTTGTCCTTAAACACACGATTAACACGCGCTATTGCCTGCATAAGATTGTACCCATGCATAGGCTTATATACATACATAGTCGCAAGTGACGGAACATCAAACCCTGTCAGCCACATATCTACTACTATTGCAATCTTCATTGGATCGTCATTATCTTTGAATTTTCTTGCAAGCTCTTCCTTATGTGCCTTGGTGCCAATTATCTCCTTCCAATCCTCTGGATCGTTGTTGCCACCAGTCATTACTACTCCAACC
>CAKQQK010000170.1:0-2503 GCA_934270935.1 uncultured Coprococcus sp.
GCCAATCCGGTCATCACACCTATGATAGAGCTTTACGAGAAACTTGACTGGAGAGATCCATATGTCTTCTACAATGAGGAGGACAAATGCTATTGGATCCTCATATCGGCGAGACGACTGGACATGCCGATAACCAGAAGAGGATGTATAGTTCTCTATAGATCAAAGGATCTTGTCAACTGGGAATATTACGGACCGATATATTCACCGGGACACACCAACTGTCCTGAGTGCCCTGAGATGTACAAGATGGGAGACAACTGGTATCTCTCATATTCAAGATTCTCAGAATATGTAAACACAATATACAGAGTAGCAAAGTCACCATTTGGACCTTGGAGAAAGCCAAAGAAGGATGGCATAGGCGGAAGAAGATTCTACGCAGCCAAGTCTATGCAGGATGATGACGGCAGACGCTTCTACTTCGGCTGGGCACACGACAGAGCAGACAGAAGTGACAGAGGCGAGTGGTACTGGGGCGGAACCTTCTGCGTGCCGCACGAGGTTGTTGCAACAGCGGATGGCGGACTTGATGTAAAGCTTCCAAAGGAATATGAGCATGTATTTGAAAAGCCTGTGGCATGGGATTATATACCTGTACTTGGAAAGGCAGAGCTTCACGGAGACAGACTGGTTGAGATGGATTCAGTCAGCACATGCACATACGGCTTCCTTGGACACAGCGAGGAGAGCTACATGCTGAAGTGCAAGATCATGCCTAGAGAGGTATATGACCATTTCGGAATACTGCTCAAATCTGATAAAGAGGCAAGTGGATGCCTGCTTCTTGAATTTGATGTGGCTATGCAGAGAGTGTCACTGGTAAATCTTCCGATGGGCGTAGATCCATTCTGGGTTCAGTCCTGTCAGGCTGTACCTCCTGCAACTGAGCCGGGTCCTGATGGAGTCAGAGTGTGCGAGAAGACATTTGACATAAAAGAGGGCAGCGAGATAGATGTAAAGATCATCGTTGACCACGATATGGTGGAGGTATTTGTCGGTGAACAGGTTGCGTTCACATACAGAATATATGCAAAGCCTGAGTTTGAGACAGGACTTCTTGCTCAGGATGCAAGAGTAGAATTCTATGATATAGAGATCACAGGAAAGTAAAATTCACAAGGAGGAATCAACATGGAAAAGAAATATGATGTTGTGGCTCTTGGTGAATTCCTGATAGACTTTACCCCTGCCGGAAACACTGATTCCGGGATGAAGCTCTTCGAGCAGAATCCCGGAGGCGCTCCGGTAAATATGCTTACAGCCGTCAGCAGAGCAGGACTTAAAACTGCATTTATAGGAAAAGTCGGTAATGATATGCATGGAAATTTCCTTGTTGAGACAGCTAAGCAGGCAGGGATAGATACTAAAGGGATAGTGGTTGATGACACGGTATTTACCACATTGGCATTTGTCACTCTGGATGAGAAAGGAGAACGTGAATTCTCATTTGCCAGAAAGCCTGGAGCGGACACGATGCTCTGCTACAAGGAGATTGATACAGAGCTGCTCAGGGATACAAAGGTGTTCCATATAGGTTCGCTGTCACTTACGGATGAACCGGCTAGGACAACAACCTTTCAGGCGGTGAAGGAGGCAAAAAAGAGTGGCGCTTTGATATCCTATGATCCTAATTATCGGGCACCGTTGTGGGGCAGTAAGGAAAATGCCATAGAGAGAATGAAGAGTATTCTTCCATTCGTAGATATTATGAAGCTTTCGGACGAGGAGACATCGCTCCTCACACCATTTGCCGATCCTGAGGATGCAGCGGAGTATCTTCTGGACACAGGTGTAAAACTTGTCGCAGTCACCCTGGGAAGTGAGGGTGTGCTGATATGCAGCAAGGATGGAAGCAGAAAGGTTCCCGGATTTGTCAGCGATGTAGTTGACACGACGGGAGCGGGTGATTCGTTCTGGGGTGCGTTTGTATCACAGCTTATCAAGGCTGATAAGCCCCTGGAGGAACTCACCATAGATGAACTTGCGGAATACGCAAGATACGGAAATGCGGTTGCGAGCCTGTGCGTTGAAAAACGCGGAGGACTCAGATCCATTCCGGAAGAGTGCGAGACACTAAAGAGACTTGCTGGAGAGTCGCAGTAGACTTATAGTAGAGTCACAGTGGATTTGTAGCAAATCTGCAGAAGGTTTGCAGTTGATCTGCAGTAGACTAGACCCCCAATTAATTTTTTCACATATAACTTTCCCCTGGAGCCCGGTTTTGCCGGGCTCTATTTTTGTATTTGGGGCTTATGGCTTTGTTAGAATGTTTTTCCTGGCTGGTGGCCGGGGCTCGGTTTATGTATATTTGGGGCGGAATTGGCGTGTGATAACGAGATGTTTTTATCTTTTTGAATTTAGCAAGCTTCCTTGAGAAAATATTTTATCTTTTTCATTGAAAAATAGCGAAAAGATAAAATACTCTTTTGAATTATCGCTTTTGGGGATTTTATTTTCAAAAAGCGATAAAATTATGCACTTTTTAGACGTGAGGTACTGT
>CAKQQK010000171.1:0-2282 GCA_934270935.1 uncultured Coprococcus sp.
TGAGTACATCCTTGAACAAAGTACAAGTCCTGCAAATGCTGAGAGAAGTCCTGATATTGTAAATACTATGATCTCTATCTTCTTGATAGGTACACCTGAGAGTCTTGCAGCCTCACGGTTACCACCTATCGCATATACATATGTACCGAATTTTGTCTTGCTGAGGATAAAACTGAATAATATGATGAGCACTACCATGTACACTACTGGAAGTGGGATCACATTGAACAGGTATCCTGTTCCGATCTCGATGAAAAGCTTATTGGTGATACGTGTTGACTGTCCACCTGTGTAGACATAAGCTATACCACTTGCTATGTTCATCATTGCCATTGTGATGATGAATGCAGGCACCTTGAAGTTGGCAACTATAAAACCACTTATAAAGCCTGCTGCTGTACCAACCAGAAGTCCTGCTACTATGGCAACGCCGAGAGGGAGTCCCTGGTTAACTATAAATCCTACGGTCAAAGTTCCCGACATGGCTACTATCGATCCAACTGACAAGTCGATGTGTCCGAGTATGATTATCAGTGTCATTCCAAGTGCTATATATGTATTGATAGATATCTGTCTAAGCACTGATATGATGTTGTTGGTTGTGAGGAATTTATCTGTGGCAAGTGCTACGGCCACACACATTATTATCAAAACCACTATGATTCCTATGTTGCCCTTGACTATGGATGTCAGGGGATTGTTCTTCAATATAGAAGTTGCTTTTGAATTCTTCTTTATCTCCTTATTTGTCTCGCCCATATTATTCGATACCTCCTGCAGCGTATTTCATTATCTCTTCCTGTGAAAGCTCGTCCTTTGACAGCTTCTTCACGAGTCTTCCGGCTCTGACCACACATACGTTGTCGCACATGTTGATGATCTCAGGAAGCTCACTGGATACCATAATTATCGCTATGCCTTCCTTTGCCAGTTCATTGATTACTGTGTATATCTCAAATTTTGCATTTACATCCACGCCTCTGGTCGGCTCATCCAGAATGAGCACATCCGGCTTGGTCGCAAGCCATTTGCCCAGAACAACCTTCTGCTGGTTTCCACCTGACAGGCTGCCCGCCTCAATCTCTGGCGATGCCGCCTTTATCCTAAGTCTCTGTGAATAATGGTCTATTACCTCGCCGCGCTTCTTCTCGCTTATGGCGATTCCATTCATATAGAATCTGAGGGATGAGAGTGTGAGGTTGAATGCGACGCTGTTGCCAAGTACCAGTCCCTGCTTCTTTCTGTCCTCAGGAACCAGAGCTATGCCTGATTTGATTGCCTGCATCGGATTCTTGAAGTGTACCGGCTTTCCTCCGAGTATCACCTCTCCCGATGTAGGCCGTGTTGCGCCAAATACCGCCTCCATGATCTCACTTCGTCCGGCACCGACCAGACCTGAGAAGCCCAGGATCTCGCCCTTGTGTACCGAAAAACTTATATCTTCAAAGACACCTGTCTGGGAAAGATTCTTTACCTCCAGAGCAACCTCTGCCTTGTCCATGTCGCAGTAATCTCTTGCATAGAAGCTCTCCAGATCTCTTCCTACCATCATCGCAACCAGCTCATTCGGGCTTGTCTCTGATGTCTTTTTTGTTCCTACGTATGCACCATCCCTGATGACGGTAACTCTGTCTGATATCCTGAAGAGCTCCTCCATTCTGTGGGAGATGTAGATTATACTTACCTTCTTTTTCCTGAGATTCTCAATGATCTCAAATAACTGCTCCACCTCTTCATTTGAAAGTGATGAGGTAGGCTCATCCATAACTATGATCTTACCGTTGAATGAGACCGCCTTGACGATCTCCACCATCTGCTGCTGTGCGATGGTCAGATTCTCTACTATCGTATCTGCTTTTATATTCACACCGAGGGATGATATCATCTCCTCTGCTCTTCTGTTCATCTCTGCAAAGTCCAATGTTCCAAGTTTTGTCCTTATCTCTCTTCCGAGAAACAGGTTCTGTGCCACCGAAAGATATGGAACAAGTACTATTTCCTGATGTATTATTCCTATACCATTCTCTCTGGCAGCCGGAACTCCGTTGATCTTTACCTCCTTGCCATTTACCTTGATGATTCCGCTGTCAGGCTGGTAAATTCCGCCGAGGACCTTGATCAGTGTGGACTTTCCTGCACCATTCTCACCGAGCAGTGCATGTACCTCTCCCAGTTCAAGGGAAAAGTCGATGCCGCTTAAAGCATATATTCCAGAGAAGCTTTTCTTTATCCCTATCATTTCCAGAACTGTCTGTCCCATATTAAACCTCCAAGTTTCTATA
>CAKQQK010000172.1:0-2217 GCA_934270935.1 uncultured Coprococcus sp.
ACACAAGCATGTCTCCCATGATATCTCCCGAGTAGACCTTGTCCTCACCGGCGTGATTGTGGTCTGAATCTTCTTCGTTGTTGCCGACCATCTTGGAGAGTAGCTCGCTGTAGTCCATCGCCTTCTTAGTTATCTGCACCGGATATGTGGCAAGTGTCTCCTCCTGCACATCGTTGATGTACTTCTGGAATCCAGATGACAGCGACAATATAAGCGCAATTCCTATGATTCCTATACTTCCGGCAAATGCTGTTAAGAATGTTCTTCCCTTCTGTGTCATGAGGTTGTTCAGACTCAATGAAAATGCCGTGAACAGGCTCATGGAAGTCTTTCTCGGAGCATAACTTCCGTCATCCTCCTTCGCCTCGTCCTCATCTGAAAACGGATTGGAATCGTCTATTATATTTCCATCGAGGAGCTTTACGATCCTTGTTGAGTACTGCTGTGCCAGCTCAGGATTGTGTGTAACCATGATGACCAGCTTGTCCTTGGCTATCTCCTTGAGGAGTTCCATGATCTGGACGCTTGTCTCTGTATCAAGGGCACCTGTAGGTTCATCCGCAAGCAGAATATCTGGATCGTTTATGAGTGCTCTGGCGATTGCAACTCTCTGCATCTGTCCACCAGACATCTGATTTGGTTTCTTGTGGATCTGATTTCCCAGACCTACCTTCGCCAGAACTTCCTTCGCCCTCTTTCTCCTCTCTGCCTTAGATACTCCTGACAGTGTAAGCGCAAGCTCTACATTCGAGAGTACCGACTGATGCGGTATCAGATTGTAGCTCTGAAACACGAATCCGACTGAGTTATTTCTATATGAATCCCAGTCTCTTGACTTGAAATCCTTTGTCGACTTGCCATTGATAACCAGATCTCCGCTGGTATACTGATCCAGTCCACCCACTATGTTCAAAAGGGTTGTCTTTCCACAACCCGACTGACCAAGTATGGACACGAACTCATTCCTTCTAAAGTTCACAGATACACCCTTAAGTGCCTGAACAACTTCATCGCCCGTGTGATAATCCTTCACGATGTTCTTTAACTGAAGCATTCTGTCCTCCTTACAAAAATCATATTATGTTCCGCATACATTACATTTTTCTATATTTGTCAATATTACTGGCAAATCATAGCATTTATTTTTTTCTATTTCAATTGAGGCCGTCTATTCTTTATAAATGTTTTATTTTCTTCATTTCATGACTTGTCATTATCGATAAGTTTCGTCTAACTTTATGTTGAACTTTTACCTAAAAATTCTTTTATTTTCTTATTATATGGGGTATAATCACCGTAAGTGGGTACGTTCGTATCCAAATATAATTTTACGGAGGATTTTACAAATGTTAGTTTCAGCAACAGAAATGTTAAAGAAAGCTAAGGCTGGTCACTACGCAGTAGGACAGTTCAACATCAACAACCTTGAGTGGACAAAGGCTGTTCTCCTCACAGCACAGGAGCTTCAGTCACCTGTTATCCTTGGTGTTTCAGAGGGCGCTGGAAAGTATATGACAGGATTTGAGACAGTTGCAGCAATGGTTAAGGCTATGGATGAGTCACTTGGAATCACAGTTCCTGTAGCTCTTCACCTTGATCACGGAACATACGAAGGATGCTACAAGTGTGTTAAGGCTGGATTTACTTCAATCATGTTCGATGGTTCACACTATCCATTCGAGGAGAACCTTGCTAAGTCAACAGAGCTCGTTAACGTAGCTCATCAGCTTGGCCTCTCAATCGAGTGTGAGGTTGGTTCTATCGGTGGTGAGGAAGACGGAGTTGTTGGTATGGGCGAGTGCGCTGATCCAGATGAGTGCAAGACTATCGCTGATCTTGGTGTAGATATGCTTGCAGCTGGTATCGGTAACATCCATGGTAAGTACCCAGCTAACTGGCAGGGACTTAGCTTTGAGACACTTGATGCTATCCAGCAGAAGACAGGTATTATGCCATTAGTTCTTCATGGTGGTACAGGTATCCCAGCTGACATGATCAAGAAGGCTATCTCTCTTGGCGTTTCAAAGATCAACGTAAACACAGAGTGTCAGTTATCATTCGCAGATGCTACAAGAAAGTACATCGAGGCTGGTAAGGATCTCGAGGGCAAGGGATTTGATCCTAGAAAGCTTCTCGCTCCTGGTTTCGAGGCTATCAAGGCTACTGTTAAGGAGAAGATGGAACTCTTCGGATCAGTTGGTAAGGCTAACGACTAAT
>CAKQQK010000173.1:0-2163 GCA_934270935.1 uncultured Coprococcus sp.
TGCCGTCCTCTGTGAGCTTGTCATATGCGCCGAGACCATTCTCTGTCACGATCATAGGAAGGTGATATCTGCTGTACATCTCTCTTATAGTTGCCCTGAAACCGTCAGGGTCTATCTCCCAGCCAAACTCTGTGCGGAGAAGATTTGGATTTGGATACGCCTTGTATACCCCCGGCTCAATACCGGCTGATTGCTGATCCTTTTTCTCTGAGTCCGTCACAGCAACCGGGCTGTCATCCCACTCAACCGTTGCAGTGTTATAATAATTGAAACCTATAAAATCAGGCTTTGCCTGCGCCATGATATCCATATCTCCAGCCTCAATAACAGGGATAGCGTCATGCTCTTCAAGGAACTTCCACACCAGGTCGTTGTATCTTCCATACACTGCCATATCAAGGTAAAGCCAGTTTCTTATCGCATTGAAGTTCTGTGCTGCAAGCACATCCTTCGGCTTACATGTTGCAGGATATACCAGAGAGATGTTCGGGGCAGGACCAATCTTTGCACCAGGACACATCTCGTGGAGAAGTTTCATAGCCTTTGCCTGAGCAAGGAGCATGTGGTGATTCTCCTGATAAAGCTTCTTGTATTTATTTGTCACGCCCTCCATGTTGCAGGTTCCGATCACGTCACCTACAAGTGTGAGCATGTTCTGCTCATTGATAGTCAGCCAGTACTTTACTCTGTCGCCATAATTTGTGTAGAGAAGCTTTGCAAATTCAACAAACTCGTCAACACTCTCTCTTCTCGACCATCCGACTTTCTTCTCCAGTGCTGCTGGAAGATCAAAATGGAACATTGTGACAAGAGGTTCGATTCCATACTTAAGGCACTCATTTATCACATTGTTGTAGAAGTCAATTCCCTCCTGGTTGACTCTGCCTGTTCCTTCAGGGAGAACTCTGCTCCACGCGATGGAGAATCTGAATGTCTTGAAGCCCATCTCAGCCATGAGGGCTATATCCTCTGCATATCTGTGGTAAAAATCAGCGCACACGTCCAGCTCACTTGTTCCCGCTGGAACTGTCTTGATATCCTGCACACTTGGACCCTTGCCATGTGACAGATTGGCACCCTCAACCTGATATGCGCTTGTCGATGCTCCCCAGAGGAAGTTCTCTGGAAGTCCATGTTTCTTTGTGATTATCATAGTTTTGTCCCTCCATATTTTATTTATAATATTTCCAGCCTTTACTTCACGCCCTCATACTTCTGCTTATAGTTGTATAACGCACCAAGAAGATTCGAATCATTGCGGAACTTGCATGTGTCGATAACCATGCCATCGTAGGTCTTTGTCATCTTTCTAATCTTGTCCACATACTTCTTAACCCCTGGAACAAAGTTCGGGTTGGCACTCATTCCGCCTCCAATAAGTATGACATCCGGATCTATCGTCATGTACAGATTACAGCAGAGCTTTGCTATGGAGAAGTATGAATCCTCAACCATATCTATGATCTCCTGATTGCCCTCATCAATCCACTGATATACCATCTCACCAGACACCTCTTCAGGTTTCATATGCATGATCTTTGATGCCTTGTATGTAATGGAGCTTGCAGTACATGTTGAGGTTACCATGAACGGGTTATATTCAAATGTCTCCTCGACAGTCAGCTCTTCACAGCATCTGACATTATCAGCTTCTTCCCTTGTCATGTTCATGAGTGCATATGACAATTCACCGGCCAGAAGTCTCTTGCCTCTGTGGATCTTTCTGTCAATGATTATTCCACCGCCGATTCCTGTACCCACTACAACGACCGCTGCATTTGTAGCCGTGCTGGCATTGCCCAGCCACACCTCTGCGAGAGCCGCACATTTGCCATCGTTCTCAAGAGCTACAGGCACACCGCCACATGCCTCTGATATCAGATCGCCAAGATGTGCTCCGTCAAGATACTTGATCCCGCCACCGCCGTACACTATGCCGCGCTCAACATCTATCTGTCCAGGAAGCCCCATGGCAATTCCTGTTATGTCACAGTCCAGTACTTTCTCGTCATACACCTTCTTGATCTGCGCCACAAACGCCGGAGTCCCAGCCTCAGCATATCTGTCGGTTGGAGTCTTACCCTTTCCCGATATATTGCCCTCATCGTCCATTAACGCATACTTTATAAATGTTGCCCCTACATCAAATACTAAATACATAAG
>CAKQQK010000174.1:0-2147 GCA_934270935.1 uncultured Coprococcus sp.
CCCTGAGGTAGAGTACGACAAGTATAACTTCGAGCTGCTGAACATCCCGGCAAATCACCCGGCAAAGGATGAGCAGGATACATTCTATGTTACAAAGGATATCCTTCTCCGTACACAGACATCACCTGTTCAGGCAAGAATAATGGAGAAAGGCAATCTTCCAATCAGAATACTCTCACCTGGACGAGTATTTAGAGCTGATGAGGTTGATGCGACACATTCACCATCATTCCATCAGGTAGAGGGACTTGTAATAGACAAGGGAATCACCATGGCAGACCTCAAGGGAACACTGGCACAGTGGGCAAAGGAGTTCTTCGGTGAGAACACAAAGGTTAAGTTCAGACCGCACCATTTCCCATTCACAGAGCCATCAGCAGAGTGTGATATCACATGCTTCAAGTGCGGCGGCAAGGGATGCCGAGTATGTAAGGGCAGCGGCTGGATAGAGATCCTTGGCTGTGGTATGGTTCATCCAAAGGTTCTCCGCGACTGTGGAATAGACCCTGAGGTATATTCAGGATTTGCATTTGGAATCGGACTTGAGAGAGTAACACTTCTCAAGTATGAGATAGATGACATGAGACTTCTCTACGAGAACGACATGAGATTCTTAGACCAGTTTTAGAGATGGATGCTACTAGTATGAGGGAGATATTCAGCGTATGCGAGCATGGTATTGAAAACGCAGAATATTTCCTCTATATAGCACATGTTCAACAAAATATTGACTTTGGAATAGATTTATAAAGGAGATTTGTAAGATGAATACACCAATTTCATGGATAAAGGCATATGTTCCTGATCTGGACGTGACAGCTCAGGAGTTTGTAGATGCCATGACTCTCTCAGGATCACATGTAGAGGGTTACGAACAGAAGGATAAGAATCTTGACAAGATCGTTGTCGGCAAGATTCTCACTATGGAGAAGCATCCGGATGCGGACAAGCTTGTAGTATGCCAGGTAGATGTTGGACAGGCAGAGCCTCTCCAGATAGTGACTGGAGCAAAGAATGTAAAGGTCGATGATCTCATCCCACTTGTACTTGACGGTGGTAAGGTTGCGGCAGCACACGGCGACAACAATGAGTACCCTGACGGAATCAAGATCAAGAAGGGCAAGCTCAGAGGCGTAGAGTCAAATGGTATGATGTGCGGTATAGAGGAGCTTGGTTCATCAAGGGACTTCTACCCGGAAGCACCAGAGGATGGTGTGTATGTATTCCCGGTGGAGTCAGGTGTGAAGCCGGGCGATGATGCTGTGAAGGCACTTGGACTTGACGATGTTGTTGTCGAGTACGAGATCACATCCAACAGAGTTGACTGTTTCTCAATGATCGGTATGGCGAGAGAGGCGGCAGCTACATTTGACAAGCCATTTTACCCACCAGTGGTAACAAAGACAGGAAATGACGAGGACGTCAATGACTATATATCAGTAGAAGTAAAGGATCCTGACCTCTGCCCTAGATACACAGCAAGGGTTGTCAAGAACCTGAAGATCGGACCTTCACCAAAGTGGATGCAGCAGAGACTTGCTTCACAGGGAATCCGTTCGATCAACAACCTGGTAGATATAACAAACTACGTTATGGAAGAGTACGGACAGCCAATGCACGCATATGATCTCAGCACCATAGCTGGCAACAAGATCGTAGTCCGCCGTGCAAATGATGGAGACACATTTGTAACACTTGATGGACAGGAGAGAAAGCTTGACCATGACGTTCTGATGATCTGTGACGGCGAGAAGGAGATCGGTATCGCTGGAATCATGGGCGGAGAGAACTCCATGGTAACAGACAGCATCGAGACACTGCTCTTTGAGGCAGCTTGTTTCGATGGAACAAATATCAGACTTTCATCGAGAAGAATCGGACTTGCAACTGATGCGGCAGCCAAGTTCACAAAGGGTCTTGATCCAAATCTTGCTATGGAGGCAATAGACAGGGCGTGCCAGCTCATCGAGGAGATGGGTGCAGGTGAGGTAGTCGGCGGAGCTGTTGACGTGTATCCAAATCCTGTACAGGACAAGAAGCTTCCATTTGAGCCAGACAAGATGAATGCACTTCTCGGAACAGATGTTGAGCCTGAGAAGATGCTGTACTACTTCGGCAGACTTGGTCTCACATACGATGCAGAGACA
>CAKQQK010000175.1:0-2068 GCA_934270935.1 uncultured Coprococcus sp.
GCGATAAATTCAACACCCGGTTTCAGTCTTGATTTTATGTTGGCAATATTGCTCCTGAGCTTTGCCAGATCTATAACTGCTGCAGTTCTTCCTGCAAATGGTCTGTTATTCATAGTCATTCTCCTGTTTTACAACTGTCAAATTATAGTAACCATGTAATTATATTTTTATTTGTTGAATGAGTCAACATGTGTGTTATGATGTTGTCAAAAGCCACGCAGAATATATATTTTACAAAGCTTATGTTTATTTCTGTTTGGCGTCATGTTATTATACCTAAGAGAAAAAACAAAGGAGGCGGTATATATGGACAGTTGTGATAGTCATGGTCGAAGTACGTATAACGATGAAACAGACCTGGATTATCTTCAGGTGTCTGTATAAGCGCTTTTTATATAAGGTCTAAGTCTGTCCATCGTTAAAGAATGTCGCAACAAAGCAGTAGAGTTTGCGTAGCATTTGCTACGATGGTTTTTTTATGCCCTTTTTTAGGGAGAATGGAGGCTTAGAATGACGAAAGAGATATTGAAGGAACCAACATTTGCACAGGATATCGTAACTATAATAAGAAGTGGTTGTGACCGGGAGCAGCTTGTTGACAGGCTGAAGGATTACCACGAGAAGGACATTGCACAGAGTCTGGAGCTGATGACGAAGGAGGAGAGAAAATCCCTGTACGACAGTCTTGATCCGGAGTGGATATCCAACATTTTCTCATATATAGAGGAACCGGAGGAGTATATACAGGAGCTGGGTATAGGCAGGCTGGCAGAAGTCATAAATGAGATGGATTCGGACGACGCTGTCGATCTTCTGGAGGATGTGGATGAGAAGGTCAAGAATCAGCTGCGACCGATACTTGACGAGGATCTGAAGGCAGACATCCGTCTCATAAATTCCTACGATGACGATGAGATAGGAAGTCTTATAACCAACAATTATATAAGCATATCGAGAAATCTGACCATACGTCAGGCCATGCACGAGCTTGTACAGCAGGCGGGAGAAAAGGACAATATCTCAACCCTTTATGTGGTTGACGATGACGAAAGGTTCTGCGGTGCCATCGACCTGAAGGATCTCATCATTGCCAGGGAGCATGATGAGCTGGACGATATAATCATTGATTCCTATCCGTATCTGATAGATCATGAGAAGATATCGGAGTGCATAGAAGATATCAAAGATTATGCGGAGGATTCCCTCCCTGTGCTGAACGGCGAAAAAAAGATAATCGGTATCCTTACCGCACAGGATGTCATAGAGGCAGTGGACGATGAAATGGGCGATGACTATGCCAAGCTGGCAGGTCTGACTGCGGAGGAGGATCTGAAGGAGACCACAATTGAAAGCATGAAAAAGCGTATGCCGTGGCTAATTATACTGCTGTTTCTGGGCATGGGAGTGTCCACGGTTGTCGGAGCATTTGAAGGTGTGGTGGCGGTGCTGCCGATCGTCATGTGTTTTCAGTCTCTCATCCTTGACATGGCGGGCAATGTCGGCACACAGTCCCTTGCTGTGACGATCCGTGTGCTCATGGATGAGAACCTGACCGGCAAGGAGAAAATGTCCCTTGTAGTCAAGGAGATGAGAGTTGGGTTTGGAAACGGCCTGATCCTGGGAGCGTTGTCATTGATCTTCCTTGGGGTATATATCGGCGTGTTCAAAGGCTTCACCATGGGAAAAGCGTTTATGATATCTGGCTGTGTCGGTGTATCACTGCTGGTGGCAATGGTCATATCAAGTCTGGTTGGAACCCTTGTACCTATGTTCTTTCACAAGATCAAGGTTGATCCGGCAGTGGCATCCGGCCCGCTCATTACCACGGTAAATGATCTTGTGGCAGTTATCACATACTATGGACTTGCATGGCTGCTGCTCATACAGTGCATGCAAATTGTATAGAGATATATAGCAGAAAATATTCGGGGCAGCATCACTTTATAACAGTAAAGTGATGCTGCCCCGAATACTTGTTGTCATTGAAAGCTGTGGAGGGTATAATATCGAAATATAAGAGAATTTATAAATGACTTGGAAGGTAGTATTGTTATGAGAAAAGAATATG
>CAKQQK010000176.1:0-1955 GCA_934270935.1 uncultured Coprococcus sp.
GATTGCATTTTTTGAATAAAGTCCTTGCATTAATTTATTTATGTGCTATACTAAACAAAGTCACTAACATACACCAACGCGTTAAAGTGACGTAAGTTTAAATTGAGAAAACTGGAAAAATATCTAGAAGATACAAATTGGAAAACAGATTTGTAGAAAATAAACTCAGAAATATCAGAGAGAAAAACAAAAAGAGAAAATCAAAAAACAAAAAAACAAGAAGGAGGACATTATTATGATAGGCGGAGATCTGATCACCTACAGACCTGACATTCAGGTACTTGACGCAACAATAAGAGATGGAGGACTTGTCAATGATTTCTATTTTACTGACGAGTTTATAAGAGCCCTCTATGAAGCGAACATCAAGGCGGGGGTTGATTATATGGAATTCGGCTATAAGGCCTCCAAGGAAATGTTTGATGTGAACAAATTCGGCAAATGGAAGTTCTGTAACGAGGAGGACATAAGAGCCGTCGTCGGAGAGAACAATACAGATCTGAAGATTTCGGTTATGGCAGATGTCGGAAGATGCGACTACAAGAATGATATCATCGACAGAGCCGACAGCGTCATCGATCTGGTGAGAGTTGCAACATATATCAACACCATGCCGGCGGCCATCGAGATGATCGAGGATGCACATGCAAAGGGATACGAGACAACGTGCAACATCATGGCGGTTTCAAAGGATCAGGAGTCGGATATCGATCTTGCCCTTGAGCTGCTTGGAAAGAGCAATGTAGATGGAATATACATTGTTGACAGCTACGGCTCACTGTACCCTGAGCAGATTAAGAAGCTCGCGGAGAAATATGTCGCAGTTGGAGAGAAGTATGGCAAGAAGATAGGAATACATGCACATGACAACTTAAAGCTTGCCTATGCCAACACTGTTGAGGCTATGAGAAGTGGTGCGAGCATGCTCGACGGAACTGTAAGCTGTATGGGCAGAGGCGCAGGAAATTGTGCGCTTGAGCTTCTTCTTGGATTCCTCAGGAATCCAAAGTACAACCTGTACCACATCTTGAAGTTCATAGAGCAGTACATGGTTCCGCTCAAGGCAAAGGGAGATGCAGTATGGGGCTATGATGTGCCATACATGCTGACCGGAATGCTGAATCAGCATCCAAGGGATGCCATTGATTTCATCAAGAATGAAAGACACGATTATGCAGATATGTACAGCTACCTTATGTACAGAGAGTAGCCAGCTGCTAAGAATGTATGCCATACAGAGAGTAACCAGTTGCTGCGAATGCATACAATACAGAGAGGGAACAAATGTCTTGATATATGTCATGGCAATAGCTTATAATAAGTGTTGATACAGTATTTAACATAAAACAAAATAATATACACATTGTGGGTTGGACACAGGTAATGGTGTTCAAGATAAAGGGGAGGACTCCTGGTGTCAGTTACCGCTGGCATCAGGAGTTTTTCTTCTTTTTTTCGGGCTGTGTGTTATAATCGGATGTGTAGTGTCAAATTTGTCAAAAACAACCAGAGAAATATTGGGGAAGATTGCTATATGCAGCGACAGCACTTGAAACATATAGAAATAACAGGAGGACAGCACGTGAATATAGGAATATTGGGCGCAGGCAAGATTGCCGGCGTTATGGCAGATACGATAAATAAGATGGCTGATGTAGAATTGTATGCGGTAGGTTCAAGAACTTTGGAAAAGGCAAATGCATTTGCCAGGGAATTTGATATAGATAAGGCTTATGGAAGTTATGAAGAACTGGTCGGTGACGACGCGATAGATATTATATATATTGCAACGCCGCATTCGCATCACTATGAGCATATGAAGCTCTGCATAGAACATGGAAGAAATGTACTCTGCGAGAAAGCATTTACCTACGATGCTGCGCAGGCTGAGAAGATCGCAGCTCTGGCAGCGGAGAAGAAGGTGTATGTGGCTGAGGCAATATGGACGAGGTATA
>CAKQQK010000177.1:0-1875 GCA_934270935.1 uncultured Coprococcus sp.
AAACGAGAGCAAACGCAGGAGCAGGGAGCGAAACAGACAGGCATGTATTGAACTGTCCGCAAAAAATGACCGACTGAAGAAGAGCATCAAGCTCAGAGACGTGACTATGTATGATCTCTACCTGCCGCTTGTGCAGAATCCAAATCCTGATGTAGTCATCCAGGTGGAGAAAACAACGGGACCTATCCTGCTGATCTCATCCAAGATGGACAATATGGCGGAGTCGAGTTTATGGCTGTCATACACAATGCTTCAAAAGATAAAATTGACGATATAAATAAGAATTTTGGTGATGCTGTAAATCGTTTTAACAAATTGCATCATAGCAGCGAGTATATTGATATAAGCTATGCGCACGGCTGGGCATTTTCGGGAGATTATAAGCAGTGCACATTTATGACACTGTTTAATAAGGCGGACAAGAATATGTACCAGGATAAGGTACGCATTAAGAAAACAAAGGATAGCAGTGATGAGCAAAGGTGATTGGGCGAAAAAAATAATTGTCATAATAATTGGTTCAGTTATTGCCGCGTATGGTATAACCTTGGCATTGTATGCCGGATTTGGCGGTGCAACGCTTGCGGTATTATGGCAGGGAATATCTGGAACGTTTCATGTGAGCATCGGAGCAGCGTCGTTCATAGTGGCGGTTATAATGATCCTTTTTGTTCTCGTATATGACAGATCACAGATACATATAGGAACGATACTTTACCAGATCGTTTACAGCCTGTGTGTTGATCTGTTCGCGCAAATGCATGTTTACAGCAAATACATATGGCTCAATATGTTGATCATGCTCGTCGGAATTGTGCTGTTTGCGGTGGGAACAGGACTTTATGCGGCGGCGGACCTTGGGCGTGGTTCATACGAGGCTGTGACATTTGCGCTTGCAGAGAAGAATCACTGGCAGGTGAAGGTGATCAGGATTATACTTGATGCTGCCATGGTCGTGATAGGGGTGATCCTTGGGGGAAAGTTCGGCGTGTGCACGGTTGTTACTGTGATTGTATCGGGACCGATAATTCAGGGGACTGTTGGGAAGGCGAAGAAGGTTATAAAGCTATAAATTCTTCCTCCTATATTCATTCGGCGTAATCCCATAATGCCTGTGAAACAGCTCACAGAAATAGCTCGAACCAGAAAATCCACAGGCGTATGCCACATCGGTCACGGACATAGAAGAGTTTCTAAGCATAGCACATCCTTTTTCAAGGCGATAGTTGTTCAGGTATTGCATAGGCGATACTGACAGGTATCTCTGGAAAAGGGATGTGCATTTTGTTTTGCAGCAGTTTCCGGCGCTTGAGATGTCTTTGAGCAGCAGCTTGCCTGGATAATTCTTCTGGATGAATCCGATCATGGCGGTGAGTGACAGGAGGTCATCTGAGTTTTCTACGTTTCTATTCTGTGTATCCATGTTCTCCGACAGCAGTTCCATGATATGGGCAAATTTTTCGATGACGGAGAATGGTCTTAACACGTCATGGCTGGTATCGTAAATTGCCTGTATATCTCCAATAATCATGTTCTGCCATAAAATGGCGGGAGTAAGCTTCTGGTAAGGATATCCGGTATTGCCGGTGAGCGGCTCCAGATAGTTCTTGGTAAAATATTCGCTTGCGGACAGGAGCGATAGAGACATTCTCAGGCAGATGAAATGGTAGTCTGCATGTGCATCTGAGTAGCCGTAGTGCAGACATCTGCTGTTGACAAAAATACCTTCCCCAGTCTGCATGTCAATGCTCTGTCCATTTATATCATATGTCATCTGGCCATCCATCATCATAATAAACTCAATGTCGTCATGCCAGTGGCTGACACCTCTGTAGTCGGGATAGAGGGATAGCTGTTCCATCCTTATGTAGGCTG
>CAKQQK010000178.1:0-1679 GCA_934270935.1 uncultured Coprococcus sp.
ATTATCTTACCCCATACGTCGAACGATTGTTATATATTTATGTTGTATTATGATATAAAAATGAGTTAAAATGCTTTATTTTTATATTAGATCGAATGGCCGATATCCGCTTGGACATTCATTTTTGAGCGGAATACGATATGGATAAGAAATTTAGAGGTAAGCTGCTGAGGCATACATTTTACTGAAAAGACGAGGAGAATTGAAAATGAGTATGGACATGAGAAAGAGAAGAAACATGCAGATGGCGTATATATCAGATGAGGCAGTCATGGAGGAGCAGGCTGGGTGCAGAAAGATATTGCAGAAGCTGAACTTTATGGATCGCTCGGACTTTGACGGCATATCAGCGGTAGTAAAGGAGCTGTTTGGCAAGTCTGATGGAGCCTGTGTCAACCCGCCATTTTACTGCGATTACGGTTCACACATAGAGGTTGGCAAGAACTTCTTTGCAAATTACAACTGTACGATCCTTGACGTTGCAAAGGTGACCATAGGTGACAATTGTTTCATGGCGCCAAATGTAGCGATATACACAGCAGGACATACGATATATCCTGATGTGCGCAGTGCTATGTGGGAGTATGGCAAGCAAGTTACCATTGGAGACAATGTATGGATTGGCGGCAACACTGTGATCTGCCCTGGCGTGAATATTGGAAGTAACGTCATAATCGGTGCAGGAAGTGTTGTTACAAAGGATATCCCTGACTGGGCAGTTGCAGCGGGAAATCCATGTAAGGTGCTTCGTATTGATTTTATAATATAGCGTATAAGTGGATAGAAAACCTTTCTCCACTTATATAAAGCCGGTTCTGTGTGCTTGGACCGGCTTTCTTTGTGCGCAGTGGTGGATGAATATAAAAATTTAATTACAGGTTCATTGATTTCCATTGTGTCTTAGTAGATAATAAAAACAACGTGGGCTGACACGATTCAATCCGAGGTTACATCGCTTGTGACCTATCCTGTTGCGAAAGATACAGGACGCTGGCAGGCAGCGAAAAACCTTGCTCCAATGCCGAACGTAAGGGTCGGTCTCGTTGTTTGGACAACAGAAAAATCAGTCACTAGAGGGTGGGAGTATTGCTGAGGCAATACACCATCCTCTTAAATTTTGTATAAATTATTATTTTTTTGCTAGTCATCATACTTAACATAACTTATGAATTTGTCTGGTTGAATTTAAAACAATAAGTGCTAAAATGAGATTGGTTAGAAAAAACTAACTAGATGAATATACAGACGAAAGGTGGCTATATTTATGATGAGCATTTTACTGAGTATAGGTCTTGTTGTTTATGTAATATTACTTATAATAAGTTGTAAGAATAAGGATAATAAGAAGATACAGATTGCAACGCAGTTGGTTCAGGGCGCACTATGGACTTTGCTTGCGGTTGATAACTGGCAGAATGGACACTTGATTACATGGATCGTATATGTGGCGATCGTTGTACTTTCATTTGCAGGGGCGGTTCATATGATTGTGAAGAAGTAGGAACAGATCAGTTTATGCCGCACACCCTGCAGACCTCATGGATCCAACGGTCGGCGTCAAGCAGCAGTTCTTCGTGCTGCAGATCAAATTCGCATATATCCGGATCGGCGAAACACTTCCTGTAACGCTCAAGATATTTCTCACCCATTTTCTTGGCGTAGAATACGTGGATAGTAGT
>CAKQQK010000179.1:0-1596 GCA_934270935.1 uncultured Coprococcus sp.
GGAAAGGAATGAATTGAAATGCCTATAAGAATAGATGATGATCTGCCGGTTAAGAAAACTTTAGAGGACGAGAATATATTTGTCATGGGAACAGGAAGGGCGCACAGCCAGGATATAAGACCCCTTGACATTCTGATACTCAACCTCATGCCGCTGAAGGAGGATACAGAGCTGCAGCTCATGCGAAGCCTGTCAAACACTCCGCTTCAGGTGAACATCACGCTTCTTAGAACCATGTCCTACGAGTCCAAGAACGTGACAAAGGGCCACCTTGACAGATTCTACGAGGATTTCGACAGCGTAAAGAACCGCAAATGGGACGGTTTCATCATAACCGGAGCACCTGTTGAAAAGATGGAATTTGAGAATGTTGACTACTGGGATGAACTCCGCGAGATCATGGACTGGTCCGAGAAAAATGTCACATCGACCATGCACATCTGCTGGGGCGCCCAGGCAGGACTCTACTATAGATACGGTGTGCAGAAGTTCGACCTTCCGCAGAAGCTGTCAGGCATATACGAACATCACACCTTCCACAAGAGAACACCGCTTGTCCGCGGTTTTGACGATGTATTTTACGTGCCACATTCAAGATACACGGGCGTATCCAAGGAGGACATTGTAAACAATGAGCACCTTGAGATCGTAGCTGAGTCAGACGTGGCTGGTCCGTACCTCATAATCGGTGATGGCGGCAAGAACATATTTGTCACAGGACATCCTGAGTACGATGTTCTTACCCTCGACCAGGAGTACCACAGAGACCTCGGCAAGGGCCTGAATCCACAGATTCCGGTGAACTATTACCCGGACAACGACCCTGAAAAGAAACCAGTGAAGAAGTGGAGATGCCATGCGAACACTTTGTATGCGAATTGGCTCAACTACTATGTTTATCAGCTCACACCTTATAAGTGGGAGTAGAAGCCGGTGAGACCGCATAAAATCTAAGGATTTAAGCCAAATGCGTTACATATCAATAAAATCATAAATGTATGTAAAATGATGTGATTTTCTGTAATTTTATGATTTTGTGGCGATTAATTGGTGTTTTTTCAAAATGCAGATGGTGTTTTTTTAAACGGCGATAGGCAGGGAAGATATTAAATATAGGATTGAAATACAGCACTATGTAGATGAGTGGTAGTTATCTATGTAGTGCTGTGTTTTTTCTTCTTATTACATGTTCCATAATTCATTTTTATTAGTTGATATGCTATAATTTGTATATTATTTTCTATTATATATGTATGATTTTATAGTAGCGGAAAATATGTATGGATGATAATTCAAACGATGAAAGACGAGAAATCCTAATATTTTAAAGATGTTTGGATCTGTTAATGTTGGTGAGCGCGCCGGAAGTGGTGTTGATAAGATAATGACTGCATGGGCAGAGCAAAACTGGAAGAAACCGGAATTTGATTTTTCGGAGCGCAATGACAGGGTAACGTTAACGCTGGAGGTTGGACAGGTAGTATACATTCCGAGGGCTGCTGATATAAGGAGCACAATGGAGAGTAGGGAACCAGAGGCCACAAAAACTATGTCAAAAGAAGATAAGGTACTTGATTATATTCGGCAGTATGGAAG
>CAKQQK010000180.1:0-1579 GCA_934270935.1 uncultured Coprococcus sp.
TCGGTGGAAAATACAAGCACCTCATCCTATGCTGTCTCAATTGCGGAGCAATCCTCTCCCACTCCGGGATGCAGCAGCACTTCCGGGCGAAGATGCTTGATCTGTTTAAAAACCGCTCTTTTCAGTACATTCTCGGGTACCTTTCCAATTTCCATGACGAAACCTCATTTCTATTTAATCTGCAGGCATTACGATGCTTTCCTGCTGCCGGTGTTTGTTGTTTTCTTGGTGCTGCTTTTCGTGCTTTCCGAAGTTGTTTTACTTGCGGATGCGGAAGCTGTACTCTTCTTCGCTGACGATGTTGTCTTACTGCCGGATGCGGAAGTCGTACTCTTCTTTGCCGCATTGCTCTTAGCTGCTGACGACGTTGTCTTGCTGCCAGACGTGGATGTCGTACTCTTCTTCGCTGACGACGTTGTCTTACTGCCGGATGTGGAAGTCGTATTCTTCTTTGCTGTATTGCTTCCAGCGGCTGACGGCTTCTTCGTCGCTGACGGTGCCGCTGTTCCTGCCGGCTTCTTTGAACCTGCCGAAGCTGAAGCAGATGGTGCTGCCGTCGCCGGCTGCTTTCCTACCGTAACATATTGCGGTGACGCATTATAGGCACTGGTATTGACCTGTACCTTTTCTGTCTGGACACCGTTGACCTTGACAATCTTCCAGAGCTTCGCCTTGTAGCCCACATGAGCAGACTGTGTCACAGAACGATAGCTTGCCGGAAGCGTCGGATCCTCCGTGACAACCTCCTCGCCCGGCTCGATCGTGTCCGTCACCTCAGACTCAAACGAAATCTCTCTGCCGGCTTCTCTCGTCTCGTGACCATATACACGAAAGCTTAAGATGCCGCCGGATGCGCTTCCCATAATATATACCGGATAATCCGTATTGTTCTTGAACTTGAAATCCTTATAATCGCCGGAGATCGCAGCATCTCTGGAAACCGGTACATAGCTTACCACCATCGAATGCGGAGAGCGTTCAACTACCTTAAGCTCTGCATTGAGTACCGCATTGTAAAGCGTTGTGGATACCTGACAGACACCTCCGCCGATACCGGAAACAACCTTTCCGCTGGAATACTCCGGCGCCGCCTTATATCCATTCTCCTCGGTTCTGTCCTTGATCACCTTGATCGTTGAAAAGGTCTTACCCGGATAGATAACCGTACCGTTGATCCTGCCTGCTGCCGTTGCAACATTGCTGGAACGCTCTACCTGATAGGTTGCATACGTTGTCGAATACCTGCCAAGCAGATCCGTACACTGGGATGCCTCCTCTCTGGTAAACTTCGGCTCCGTGACCTCCACATCTGCGGTCACCTCCAAAGCATCGGCATTCTCTGCTTTCTTACTGAGAAGAGTCTTCTGTATTGCCTCCATCGTCGTGTCTGCCTGCACCTCAAGACCTTCCTTGGACTTCGTCGCCTTCAATGCCCCGTTCTTAAACTTCAGACGGGAATCCTTCGCCTTAATATCATATACGGAACACTTTGTCTCCACAAAGTTCTTCAGCGTATCCTCATTCACCTTGGTCTCGAGCGCAATATCACGCTTTCCTGCCTCTGCCTTACGACTCTCCT
>CAKQQK010000181.1:0-1552 GCA_934270935.1 uncultured Coprococcus sp.
TAGCAATTATGTGGAAAGAGAACGTAGACGTTTCCATTACCGGTAACTCTACCAACCCTACCAGATTCCAGCATCCCGTAGCAGGTACTTACAAGAAGGAAAGAATTGAAGCCGGCAAGAAGTACTTCTCCGTTGCATCCGGTGGCGGTACCGGACGTACCCTTCACCCGGACAACATGGCTGCAGGTCCTGCATCCTACGGATTTACCGATACCCTTGGACGTATGCATTCCGATGCACAGTTCGCAGGTTCTTCTTCCGTACCGGCTCACGTAGAAATGATGGGTCTTATCGGTATGGGTAATAACCCCATGGTAGGTGCCACCGTTGCCGTAGCAGTATCTGTTGAGGAAGCAGCAAAAGCTGGTAAATTCTAAATAGAAAGCTTGATTTTATAGGTTTTTTGGAGACTCATATCATTTATGGTATGGGTCTCTTTTTTTAGCTCATTTTCTGGATCACATCTGGTATTGACATAGCCGAACGGCTTAGCATATTATAAATATATCAAAAATAAGCCGTTCGACTTTTTTTGCTTTGCACAATATTAAAATAAGCCGTTCGACTATGCGACAAGGAGGCGTCATGAAAATAGCAGATGCAGAAGCTTTTGGAAACGAATTACGTACACGCAGAAAAGAATTGGGATATACACAGGCTTATATCGCTGAATTTACAGGATTTAGTGTCAGCTTTATATCTGATCTGGAAAGAGGAAAGGAAACGTGTGAGATTGGAAAGGCGATTGAGATTGTAAATCTTTTAGGTATGGATTTATGTATGGAAAAGCGAGGTAAATAAAATGAGAGATTTTCATGTATTTATTGAACAGCAGGGAGAGCAGATCTATGTTGGTAAGATAACAGGAAGTGGATCTGAAGATGCATTATTTTCCGATGTACCGGACAGCTTTGTGATAAATGTAGGAACTGGTAAAGATGAAGAGGTGTTATTTGCAACACATAGATATATATTTTGAAAAAATATTCCTCGAATCCAATGGAAGATCAGCTAAAACTATGGGATATCTGTGTATTCAACTATCTCATAGGGAATACAGATAATCATATTAAGAATGTATCACTTCTTTATGCTTCTGATATGGCATCCATACGATTAGCACCGGCTTACGACATTGTATGTACGATGATCTATCCAAGCAGTACTACGGAGATGGCTGTTTCGATTGGATGTGAATATGACATTCATAAAATCAAGCGAGAGCATTTTTGCCGGGAGTTGAAAAATATCGGGATTGGTGAAAAACTTGCCATGAAGCATTATGATGATATGCTAAGCAGAATAGAAAGTGCACTTGAGGAATCGTGTGAAACACTTATGCAACAGGGATTTATACAGGCAAAAGACATGAAAAAAAGGATTTTAGAGGTGCGAAAGCCGGCGTGGATGTAAAGAAAGACATTTGCCGAAGGAAATTTTGTATGGCAGGAGTATCTTGGCAGGCTACTGATGCAGGCAAATTCTAAATAGAAAGCTTGATTTTATAGGCTTTTTGGAGAGTCTTTGGAGAAATCCGAAGGCTCTCTATTTT